>JAJUGS010000177.1 GCA_029265875.1 Prolixibacteraceae bacterium | reverse complement strand
CTGCCGTTAGTTGTTACATCGCTGTAAGTTACGGTTGCATTGCTGCAATTATCAATGGCAGTTGCTGTTCCTGTGTTGGCAGGGAGTATTGAAGCAGTACAATCGATGGTTGCGTCAGCCGGTAAAGTGATAACCGGAGCAGAAATGTCAATAACATTCACTGTTTTATGGCAGGTTGAATAACAACCACCGGATGAAATGTTTAAGGTTAAGGTAAAAGAAGCATTACAGCTACTTCCTGTATTGACCGTTACCTGCTGAGATGATGAACTTCCTGAAATAGTCCCATTCCCTGAAATACTCCATGAATAAGCATCCATTCCGGCAGGCGCTATGAAAACAATTCCATTTGTTGAGGGGCAAACAGTTTCATTTTCGAATCCGATAATAGAACATATCGGGACATTTTTTACTGTAATAGTTGTTGTTTCTGATTTAGAACAACCATTTGATGCATTAAATGTATATGTTAAAGTATGTGTTCCGATTCCGGCAGTAGCCGGATAAAATGTATTGTCAATTACACCAGTTCCACTCCAAGATCCAGAGCCGGATAAATTAGCGCTGCCATTCAATGCAACTGGATTTGAGTTAATACATAGATCGGCGTATGGACCGCCTAAATTTAAGATTGGAGATGGATTAATTGTTATGGTTGCTGTACCAGTTTCCTTTGTTGCACCTGGGCAGATAGAGCTTTGGATAACAGCTAAATAAGATGTAGTAACCATAAGATTATTGGGTGTTGTATATTGGATATTTCCTGCTGTCCCAGGTATGTCAACCCACCCAGTTCCATCATTTTGTTTCCATTTTACTACTGATCCGAATTCACCATCAACTGTTAATGTGGTTGCTGTATTGTTTCCTGCACAATATGTTGTACTACCTTTAATATTGCCGTTCAAATTGATTGAAAATCCAATATCCTTTATTCCGCAGGGGGCAGAATTTGTATTTCCTCCTGAAAAAGAAAGATATTTAGCTAAATTTACCGTATTATTTTGGGCAAGGTCACAAATATCGACAATCGAACCATTCCCCTGAATAGGTATCATTATTTCAATAAACTTCTTATCTCCTGCATTGTAATCGCCAACCTTAGCCAAAATGCCGGAACTGGCAGTCAAAACTAATGAGGATCCGTTCCACTCATAAACTTTAACACTATTCCCTTCATTGGCGTTAATCTGAATAACATAATCGGCGTTGCCAACATTATAGGTTTCACCTTTATATGTTTCACTTATTAATCCACCTGGTTTGGTGTCCATATAGTACCTGAAAATTGCATTTCCTGCATTACCATTATAAAACCCCAATAACAGATAAGTTGAACTTGATGACTGACCCACTACCGCATAAACCTGCTTAACCTCACAGGTCCCAGAAGCATTGGGGTCAATAATAAACATTTGTCCTTCAATATATTCTGAAGCTGAATAATTACCGTCAGGAACGGTTTGTGCATTCACGAAAGAATATCCTGTAATCAGGATTATGATTACAAGAAAAATTGCTTTCGATAATTTTTGTTGAGGTAAAAACTTTTTCATATTGTTAGTTTTAAAGTACATACACTTAAATTTTGGTTAAGGATTTTAAAAGCAGTATTAGCTTCTTCTAGCCGATTTGCAGATTTAATGTTTTGAAATTTGTGGAAGACGCTGAATAACCCCTTATTTTTTATCGACCAAAAATTTCTAACTCAGTGTTCAATGCAAAATTTGACTGAATTTCTTAAAATTTATTTTACTGCGTTTTGTCATCCTCTGTATTTTTATTTCGTGTTTATCTTAAGCGTGCAATTTATAAACCAATTAGCGTGCCATTGAATGTTTGTGTTGCATAATAGTCAGAAAAACAAATATTTACGTGAATTGCTTATTTGGTTTGTTTTGTCCTATTATGGGAAGTCTGATCCCATAATAGCAAATAAAAAACTTTTATGTCTTTTTTATCAGAGGTTTGATAAGTTGGTATAATATAATTGTTGCATAATTTTAATTGTATCTTTAAAGTCATAATTAATGCAACTATGATTACTAAACCTTTATTAAGTATCGCCTTTTTTATTTTATTAATTTCCTGTAGTTCAGTAAAACCACCGGCTCCAATAAACCCAGTCCCATCAGCGCGTCAGTTGATGTGGCATGAAATGGAATTTTATGCATTTGTTCATTTTAACATGAACACTTTTACCAATATGGAATGGGGACTGGGGAGTGAAAGCCCTGACCTTTTTAATCCAACCGAACTCGATTGCCGGCAGTGGGCTAAGGTTTGCAACGCTGCAGGCATGAAAGGGATCATCCTTACAGCAAAACACCACGATGGCTTTTGTTTATGGCCATCGGCATATACTGAACATTCGGTTAAAAACTCACCCTGGAAAAACGGAAAAGGTGATGTGGTAAAAGAACTGGCTGAAGCTTGTAAGGAATACAACCTTAAATTGGGTATTTACCTTTCTCCCTGGGACCGCAATCATAAAGATTATGGTAAACCTGAATACCTGGAGTATTTCAAAAATCAGCTCAGGGAATTACTAACGAATTATGGCGATATTTTCGAAGTTTGGTTTGATGGTGCCAATGGCGGTTCAGGCTGGTACGGTGGTGCCAACGAGGTTCGTAAAATCGATAACAAAACTTATTATCAATGGCCAGTAATTCATCAGATTGTGAGAGAACTGCAGCCCCATGCCTGTATGTTCAGCGATGCCGGTCCCGATATTCGTTGGGTGGGAAACGAGGAAGGCTGGGCCCGCGAAACCAATTGGTGCCTGCTGAACCGCGACAGTGTGATGCCCGGGAATGTGCCTGAAATTGAATGGCTGCGCGCTGGTCAGGAATATGGCTCGCACTGGGTGCCTGCCGAAGTGGATGTTTCAATTCGTCCGGGGTGGTATTATCATCCTTACGAAGACCACAAAGTGAAAACATTGCCTCAGTTACTCGATATTTATTATAATTCGGTTGGCAGAAATGCTTCGTTGTTGATTAATTTTCCGGTTGATAAACGGGGGAAAATACATGAAAACGATTCAGCCCGTATTCTTCAGCTTGCAGAGACTATAAAGGCCGATTTTGCTGAAAACCTGGCAACTGGTAAGAATGCTGAAGCTACAAATACACGAGGTAACTCGCGGAAATTCAGTGCAGCCAATGCACTTGATAACGATAGAAAAACTTACTGGTGTACCAACGATGAAATTCTTTCAGCGTCATTGACAGTAGATTTTGAAAGGCCAACAGTTTTTAACCGGTTTTTGGTACAGGAGGAAATCAGTTTGGGGCAACGGGTGAAAAAGTTCAATCTGGAGGCTTTTATCGATAATGAATGGAAGGAGATTTCCTCTCAAACCACAATCGGGAGAAAGCGAATTCTGAGATTTCCGGATGTTACTGCCACCAAAATCAGGCTGAATATTTTAGATTCAAAAGCTTGTCCCGCAATTGCTGAAATCGGAGTTTTCAACGCACCAAAAGTTATTATTGAACCTGAAATCAGAAGAAATCAGGCTGGTGAAGTTACCTTAAAAGGTTTTGATTCCGGTATCGGTATTTATTATACAACGGATGGAACTGCCCCAACCACTAAATCGGTAAAATATACTGAACCATTTTTACTGAAGGGAAAATCGAATGTGAAGGCAATCGTTTTTGACCCTGTTTCTGGAAAGCAAAGTTCGGTTACATCGGTTCAGTTTGATGTTTCAAAGGAAAACTGGAAAGTTAAAGGTGCATTCGGGAACGAAGAAAGAACAAGCTTAATTTTTGATGGAAATCCTGAAACTTCCTGGAATATAAAAAGCAAACCGCCAGTTGATATTATTATCGATCTGGACGAAACTCTCAATATTGCCGGATTCACCTATTTGCCCGACCAGGGAAGATGGGGCCAGGGAGTCATCAATAATTATGAGTTTTATATCAGCAGCGACGGCAAAAACTGGGGGAAGCCTGTTACATCAGGTGAGTTTGCCAATATTAAAAACAGTCCGGTTCTGCAAAAGCAGGAGTTTAGTCCGGTTAACGGAAGATTTGTTAAATTCAGGGCACTTTCTCAGGCTGAAGAAAACGGGATTATTGGAGTTGCTGAGTTCGATATTATTACAAAGTAAAAAAATATGAACTACCAAAAATTTATCTTATTTGTAGTTTTGGTGTATTCATTCGGATGCACTCAAAAAGCAAAAATCCCGGCCGAACAAATTATAACCTATAATAATATAGAGAAACATATTGCAGAACTTGCATCGGATAAATATCTGGGACGTGCGCCAATGACACAAGCGGAACCTTTGGTTGTGGCGTATATCTCAGAGCAGATGAAGGAAATCGGGCTCGAAGGTGCAAACAATGGAAGCTATTTTCAGGATGTTCCTATTCTTTCGGTCTCGTCAAAATTGTCTGAAACCCTCGATTTTGAAACTCCGAACGGAAAACTGGGTTTTCAGAAATTGACAGAATTTGTTGCTTTCACCCGTAAAGTGGAAGCAAAAATGAGCCTCGAAAATTCGGAAGTTATTTTTGCAGGATTTGGCATCGTGGCTCCTGAATACAATCGGAACGATTTCGACGGAGTTGATGTGAAAGGAAAAACAATCATTGTTTTTGTGAACGACCCGGGTTACGGCACTACCGGAGACTATTTCAAAGGAAACACCATGACTTATTATGGTCGCTGGACTTATAAATTCGAAGAAGCTGCAAGGCAGGGAGCAAAAGCCTGTTTTATTGTGCACGAAACCGGTCCGGCAGGTTATCCCTGGGAAGTGGTCAGAAACAATGGTGAAACCACCCGGTACTACCCCGATACAAAAAATGGAAACAAAGATCGTTGTTCGTTCGAGGGTTGGATTTCGTTAGCATCAGCAAAAAAGCTTTTCGATGCCTGTGGTTATTCATTTGATGAATTAAAACAGAATGCCATCAGCAAAAACTTTAAACCGTTCAAGTTGCCGGTTACTGTTTCTGCCGAAATGGATTGTAGTTTCAATCATGGAGTTTCGAAAAATGTTTGCGGATTGATTAAAGGAAAATCCCGACCCGATGAAGTGGTTGTTTACACAGCACATTGGGACCATTTAGGTGTTGGAACGGCAATCAATGGCGACAGTATATATAATGGTGCTACCGATAATGCCAGTGCTGTTTCATGGATGCTCGAAATTGCCAGAGCTTTTAAAAACGGAAAACAGCCTGAACGATCTGTTTTGTTTCTTTCAGTTACCGGCGAAGAAAGCGGATTATTGGGTTCGGATTATTATGCCGAAAATCCGTTTTTCCCCATGAATAAAACAGTGGCCTGCATTAATACCGATGTTATATTGTTTGACGGGAAACACAAAGACGTTACAATAACAGGTTTTGGACAGTCTGAACTCGATAATTGGGTGGCGGTCGAAGCTGTTAAACAGGGCAGATATATAATCGAAGACCCAAATCCGGAAAACGGTATGTTTTTCCGTTCCGACCAATTCCCGTTTGTAAAAAAAGGTGTTCCGGCCATTTTCGCCAAAGGTTATATCGAAGCTGAAAAACTGGGAAAAGATGAAACCCTGAAACAAATATCCAATTATTGGGCTAATACTTATCACAAACCTTCAGATGAATACCATAAAGAAAAGGCCGATTTAAATGGTTTACTTGAAGATGCCATTCTTTCATATAAAGTAGGATTGAATTTAGCTGATTCAAAAGAGTGGCCAAAATGGAATAATGATTCAGAATTTAAATCAATACGCGAAAAATCATTTAATAATTAATTGTAATAACTTAACCGTTTCAATATGAAAACAATCATTTCTGCACTATTATTAATAATAGTATCAAACCTGCTTTGTTTTTCACAGAATAAAATCTGGGACGAAACCGAAGCACAGAAA
The DNA here is from genome assembly GCA_029265875.1 of Prolixibacteraceae bacterium. Taxonomy (GTDB): domain Bacteria; phylum Bacteroidota; class Bacteroidia; order Bacteroidales; family Prolixibacteraceae; genus Draconibacterium. The sequence continues at coordinate 2,998 of JAJUGS010000177.1, read as the reverse complement.
AAAGAAAGAATGCAGTGGTGGACTGATGCCCGTTTCGGGATGTTTATTCATTGGGGACTTTACGCACAGGCAGCCCGACACGAATGGGTCAAAAAAAACGAACGCATACCGGATGCCGATTATCAGAAGTATTTCGAAATTTTCAATCCCGATTTGTTCGACCCTGCTGATTGGGCGCGCAAAGCCAAAGCTGCCGGTATGAAATATGCGGTAATTACATCAAAACACCACGAAGGTTTTACCATGTTCGACTCCAAGTTTACCGATTATAAGGTTACAAATACTCCGTATGGAAAGGATATAATTAAACAATGGGTTGATGCTTTCAGGGCTGAAGGATTAAAAATCGGTTTTTACTATTCTTTGATTGACTGGCACCACCCTGATTATACAATCGACAGGTTTCATCCGCAAAGTGCAGGCACAAAAGAAGAATACGATGCCTTAAACAAAAACAGGGATATGAGAAAATACCGCGAATATCTGAAAAACCAGGTCAGGGAAATTCTGACAAATTATGGGAAAATTGATATTCTCTGGCTTGATTTCTCTTTCCCGGGTGAATTCGGGAAAGGTCGTGATGATTGGGGCTCTGTTGAATTGATTAAAATGGTCAGGCTGCTTCAACCCGGCATCCTTATCGACGATCGTGCCGATTTGCAGGATTTTGCGGGCGGTTGGGATTTTATGACACCTGAACAATACAAGGTGGATAAATGGCCCGAAATTGATGGAAAGAAAATTCCATGGGAAACCTGCCAAACATTTTCAGGTTCATGGGGATATTACCGCGATGAATATACATGGAAAGACAACAAACAATTGCTGGTTCTTTTAATCGAATCGGTTAGTAAGGGTGGAAATCTTTTGTTGAATGTCGGACCAACTGCTCGTGGTGTTTTTGATGAACGTGCCGATAAAGCATTAAAAGGAATGGGAGACTGGATGAAATACAACAGCCGTTCGATTTATGAATGCACCCAGGCTCCTGAAGGATTCCAGGTTCCTGCAAATACGTTACTGACTTACAATCCTGTAAAGAACAGATTGTATGTTCATTTACTCGACTATCCGCTGCAAAATCTGAGATTGCCTGGATATAAAGGGAAAATAAAATATGCACAGTTTCTTCATGACGCTTCAGAAATTAAAATGTCAGAACCACGGCAACACGACTGGGGAGGAGACAATCAGGGAACAGGTGATGTGGATTTGAGGTTGCCGGTTTTAAAACCAAATGTAGAAATACCGGTAATCGAGCTTTTCTTAAATTAATGTTAACGGAAATTTGTAACTATTTGGTATCTAAAATTTAACAATATCTGTTTTTTTGAATTGCAATTTTTGATTCGAAAACGGTTTAATCTGATTAATTCTGATTTTCAGATAATAACAGAGAAATGTAACTTTTAAAAGTGAATAGCCGTAACATTAATTCCTCTTCATTCAGGTATCTATTGATCTTCAGTTCTTTGTGAAAATATTGCATTTTTCTTTTAAAAAAATCAAATTATTTTTTTGCCGGAGAAGAAAAGGCTATTACTTTTGCAGCCGCTTTTGAAGCGAAGTTCATTAGAAAGATTGGTGAGGTAGTAATGGTAGGATTCTCGCGGTTAACATGATCGGAGGGAGTTTGAAAAAAAGGCGAAAAAACTTTAAAAAAGTTTTGGAGGAAAGAAAAAGGTTATTACCTTTGCCGCCCCGTAACGAAAGGGACGAAGGCTGATAGGAAGGGAAGAAGGGGAGAGAGGCCGGAGTAGGGAGTAGTGGAAGGGGGAAGATGAAAGAGTTCATTGACATTTTGAAGCACTAAAAGATTAAGAAAAGATAAGAAGAAGCAAGGAAAACCAACTTGTCAGATTCTGAGAGTTTAAGAGGATAACTGGGCGAAAGATAATTAACTTTTCATATATACAACGGAGAGTTTGATCCTGGCTCAGGATGAACGCTAGCGGGAGGCTTAACACATGCAAGTCGAGCGGGATTAGCAGCAATGCTATGAGAGCGGCGCACGGGTGCGTAACGCGTATGCAACCTGCCTTATACAGGGGAATAGCCCATGGAAACGTGGATTAACGTCCCATAGGCCCTGATATCCGCATGGATCGTCAGGGTAAAACTGAGGTGGTATAAGATGGGCATGCGTCTGATTAGGTAGTTGGTGAGGTAACGGCTCACCAAGCCGACGATCAGTAGGGGTTCTGAGAGGATTACCCCCCACACTGGTACTGAGACACGGACCAGACTCCTACGGGAGGCAGCAGTGAGGAATATTGGTCAATGGCCGGAAGGCTGAACCAGCCATCCCGCGTGCAGGATGACGGCCCTATGGGTTGTAAACTGCTTTTGTACCTGAAGAAACCTGGTTACGAGTAGCCAGTTGCCGGTAAGGTATGAATAAGCATCGGCTAACTCCGTGCCAGCAGCCGCGGTAATACGGAGGATGCAAGCGTTATCCGGATTCATTGGGTTTAAAGGGTGCGCAGGTGGGGAAATAAGTCAGTGGTGAAATACTGCCGCTTAACGGTAGAATTGCCATTGATACTGTTTTTCTTGAGTATGGTTGAGGTAGGTGGAATGTGTTGTGTAGCGGTGAAATGCATAGATATGACACAGAACGCCGATTGCGAAGGCAGCTTACTAAGCCATTACTGACGCTGAGGCACGAAAGCGTGGGGATCAAACAGGATTAGATACCCTGGTAGTCCACGCTGTAAACGATGATCACTCGCTGTTTGCGATATACAGCAAGCGGCTGAGCGAAAGCATTAAGTGATCCACCTGGGGAGTACGATCGCAAGGTTGAAACTCAAAGGAATTGACGGGGGCCCGCACAAGCGGAGGAACATGTGGTTTAATTCGATGATACGCGAGGAACCTTACCTGGGCTTAAATGTAGGCTGCATTCGGCTGAAAGGCTGATTCCCTTCGGGGCTGCTTACAAGGTGCTGCATGGTTGTCGTCAGCTCGTGCCGTGAGGTGTCGGGTTAAGTCCCAT
>JAJUGS010000151.1 GCA_029265875.1 Prolixibacteraceae bacterium | reverse complement strand
GTAGCTTTCATGTGTGCTTCTTTGCTCTTTGACTTTTGCAACAGATATAGACAAACTGAATTCGCAATCAATGCCAGTATTGATACAATTATCATGGTTTGAAAATCCGGCACCTCTTCAAAACTGATAAACCTACGTATTACTTCTATAAGCCCAATCAATGCTAAAGCCAGTTGAAAATAGCCACTCAGCTTTGCCACTTTTTTCTTACGGAACACAGTTGAACCAACTGCCCAAAGGCTTAGGCCATAAACCAAAGCGTCTGCAAGCATATCCAGTGAATCGGCCACCAGCCCCATTGATTTTGAAATAAAACCCGTGCTGATTTCAATGATAAAAAAAGCAAAATTTATAATTAGAACTGTCCAAAGCAGTTTCGATTGTACTGATGAATCGTCCTTGAATTCATCCTGTTGGACAACAATGGTTTCTTTGTGTTCCGTGCCCAATTTGAGTTCTTTAAGGTGTTTTTCGATTTCCTCATTTTCTTCGGAATGAAACACGGTGAGCTTCCGGTTTTCAATATCGAACACCAAACTTTTAATTGTGGAAAGCCCTTCCAGCTTCATCCTGATAAGGGATTCTTCGGAAGGGCAATCCATTTTGCTGATGGTAAATACAGATTTGAACATGTTAACTATTCTTTATGTAACACCACGTTTAACGGAATAAAGACACCTACTTTCAAGCCCCAATTAATATCATCAACAGGTGTAAACAGGAATACAAAGGCATTTCCCACGTTACCCAATTTGAAATTGGGGCCGGTCTGAAGTATGAATTTTTTTTCATCAATCATATACTCTTCCGCCAAAACCCACGATACAGGAATCTTTTTGTCGAAGCCGACAAACCAATATTCGTTAAAATTGTAGATGGCGTTGGCAAAGGGCGTGTATCCTACCGAAAGATAGGTTTTATTATTAAACATGGCGCCTAACTCGGTATGGATACGTGTTATTTCCGTCTTGTTACCGTCAAAATCGTACATCACAAAAGGGTTAACACGTACCCCAGCAATTACTTTTAACCGTTCGCCCTCCTGTGCATCCACGGTGAATAACCAGAAAAGTACGAGGGTTAATAATAACAGTAGTTTTCTCATTTTATTAATTTTTTAAGATGTTTGTAACATTTATCTTATACAACATTAAAGATTCTTAATCACCTTTTCAAGTTTCGACCTGATTTCGCCAGCAATTTCACTTAATTTGTCATTTTCAACCGCCAGCATCGAAGCCAACGGGTCAATGGCAGCTACTTCTGTTTTGCCATTGTCCAGTTCCTGCAAAATTACATTGCAGGGTAGCATAGCACCAATTTTGTCTTCAGCTTGTAGTGCTCTATGGGCAAATGGAGGATTGCAAGCCCCTAAAATCCGGTATTTTCTGAAATCGATATTTAGTTTCTTTTTTAATGTGGCCTGCACATCAATTTCGGTCAATACCCCGAAACCTTCTTTTTTCAGTTCTTCAGTAACTTTTTCTACTGCTTCTTCAAAAGCATAATCCGTAGTTTTTTCAAAATAGTATTTCATATCATGTGATTTTAAAAATTATTTAAAAAAATGAAACACCAAAGTGGTAAAAATTGGTGTTTCATTACCGCTTCATTTACCAGCAATTATTACGAAACGACATCATCATTTGCCTGCGTGAGTTCATGTCCATATTACCGGCATACCAGCAGTTTTCCGACATATCCCACCAACTGTAATTATTGTTGTTAAAGTAGGTAAGCTGCTTTTCAGTGAGAAGTTCTTTTACCTGAACTTTTGTTTCCAAATTGATGTCTTCAATTTTTTCTTCCTTAACCCTGATACTGCTCCTCAATGATTTTACCTTTTTAACATCCAGGTCGGGATTTGAATTTGCTGCCTGGTATTCCATCCTTAAATTGCGAAGCTCGTTTTCAATCGGCAGCTTTTTCTCGTAACTGTTTTTACGTAGCTCATTGATTTCCGTAATTTGTTCGGCTGATAAGGCATATTCCGCCGGGGTGTTGTAATTCCACCATTGGGCATCAGCGGTTGCCGACCAATTTGAGTTACAACAATGCGGCTGCGCCATTGCCTGCGATGCAGAAAAAATAATTAATCCCGCGATAAAAAAAGTCAATTTAAAATTTCTTGTTTTCATAACAAATAATTTTTAATGTTAAACATTCCAATAATTTCAACATCAAAATTACCAATAAGTTAGTGCAACACTATTGCAAAGTTTAATCACAGCGTGGACACACGCCGTTAATAATGAATTGCGCATTATCATAGGTGTATCCTTCAGGCAGTTTAATGTTGGGAATTGGAAGTTCTTTCATGCAACGTGTCCTGCCACAGCGCGTACAATAAAAATGAACATGCAGGTCATGTATATTACATGTACAATCCTCATCACAAACAGCATACTTCACCGAGCCTGAACCATCATCAACTGAATGCACGATGAAATTGTCTTCAAATGTTTTTAGCGCCCGGAAAATGGTTGAACGCTCCACTTTTTCAAATCGTTGCTCCAAATCTGCCAGGCTCAACGCTTTGCCCGAATCAGTAAGTGTTTTGTAAACCAATGTCCGCATGGCTGTTGGTTTGACGTTTTTCGATTCAAGTTTCTTTTCAATTTCATTATTATCCATTCCTACAAATATTTATGAGACAAATATTATTCGACGCTTTTATACCCCAAATTTACATAAAAATGTTTAATAACCTTACGGGATTTATCTTTACAACTTCAATTGCTGTACTACCCACATCTTTAATTACTTGACTCCTTCAAATACTTCAAAATAATTGGAATTGTTCTGAATTGTAAATTTGAAAATACATGAATTCATTTTTGGATTAAATCCCCCAAAATGATTGTCATTTTGATTGTGTTGGGTATTCATGTGATTGGTCCAGGCGTTCCATTGGTCAGTTCCCGCCCAGTTGCTGTTGCCCCAACCTTGATTCATATTTCCCCAGCAATTGCCATCGTTCATCCAGGCGTTATTTGTCCAACCGGATTGGCGGTTTGTGCAAAAATCATAATTATTGCGATTATGTCCATATTCAGCAAAAAAATCTTGTCCGGTATAACACACCATAATGCTGTCATAGTTTTGGTATAGTTGCATTGTAAAGGTTGAATCAAAATTGTAGGACAAACAATGCATACTAACTAAGCTATCGTTTATTAGCGTTACATTTAATGTCGCCGGACTGGACTGATTAGTAGCTGTACTCTTAAGAGTACCTGTATATGTGCCGATTACGCTGGAAGCTAAAGTATTATCCAAGGGTGTTTCTTCTTCCTTGTTACATGAATAAAAAAGGAATCCAACTACTGCTACCATTAAAAAAATAACTTTTGTATTTTTCATGCCAGTAAATAATTTATTTCGTTTCATTTTTCTATCCTCCTATTTTATTCCAATATAAATCCTGCATTTTTAACTTTTGCCTCCAATTCGCTATACGCAATTTGTTTTGGATTGTATTCAATCAGTACCTGGTTCGATTTACGATATAACTTAAAATCTTCAACACCTTTAATTCCGTTTAACAAAGTCGTCAATTTCACGTTATCACCTTCTTTATGCTCAACAAAACAGATTACGGTTTTTCTTTCATCAATTTTAATTGTAGTGATTTTATTATTATCATTAAGTTCAGCTTCTATATAGAGGGCAAAAGGTAAATCTGTCAATTTTGTTTCCTCCCCGTTGTATTTAACAGTCATGTTTTTGTCTATCTGAACCGGCATGCAAGCCTGTGTTCCTAAAACACATATTACAATTCCGTCGTCACCTAATTTTTCACCACCGACTGTTCCAATAATTTTTTCTGTTTCCTGCGCATAGATGTTCGCAATTGATACACCAAAAATCAAGACTGTTGCTTTGATTACATTTAATATCTTGTTCATTTTACTTTTTTTATAAATTTTAAGTTATTGTATGCGAAATTTTAGTTTGATTTCGCTTTTCTGAAAGCGGGCAAGTTGCCTTGCCTGCCTTCAAAAAAAGCATCTAAATCTGTTACAATCCTTTGCTATTCAGAAAGGAATTGATTTTATATGAACCACTTGACTGGTTGTATGCATGTAAGGCTGAATTTGAACTAAACAACAATTCCATTTCAGAATAAAGTGGGTCGTCAGCGGGAATAACATTATTGACTCTAAAATTACTTCCATATCTATTTTCCAAGTTTTAATATCCTGAAAGCCCCCCTGACCACAATTAAAAAAACAATTGCACCAATGATTAAATCAGGATACTTTGATTGGGTCAACAAAACCAATACTCCTGCTGCGATAACACCAGTATTGATAATAATATCATTCGATGTGAATATCATCGTGGCTTTCATGTGTGCTTCTTCACTTTTTGATTTTTGTAATAAATAAAGGCAAACGGAATTGGCAATTAATGCCAATATGGAAACAATAATCATGGTTTTGAAATCCGGCACAGCTTCGAAACTGATAAATCTGCGTATTACTTCTATAAGCCCAATCAATGCTAAAGCCAGTTGAAAATAGCCACTCAGCTTTGCCACTTTTTTCTTACGGAACACAGTTGAACCGACAGCCCAAAGGCTAAGACCATAAACAAGTGCATCTGCCAGCATATCCAACGAATCGGCAACCAAACCCATAGATTTAGAAATAAAACCCGTGGTAATTTCAATAATAAAAAATGCAAAGTTGATAATCAAAACCGTCCAAAGGAGTTTCGATTGTACCGATGAATTGTCCTTGAATTCATCCGCTTGGACAACAATTGTTTCTTGGAGTTGCGACCCTAAATTGAGTTCTTTCAGGTGATTCTCAATTTCAGAGCTTTCTTCAGAATGAAAGACAGTAAGTTTTCGGTTTTCAATATCGAACACCAAACTTTTAATCATGGAAAGCCCTTCGAGTTTCATCCTGATAAGGGTTTCCTCGGAAGGGCAATCCATTTTGGTAATTTTAAAGGTGCTTTTAAACATTGTGAATGACATGTTTTAATTTTTGTTGAACCTCATTTGCAACACCTGCCAATTTTTCATTTTCAACAGATTGCATTGATGCCATCGGGTCAACGGCAGCAATTTCTGTTTGGTTTTCTGAAATTTGTTGCACGATTACATTGCAAGGCAACATCGTACCGATTTTATCTTCTTCCTGTAATGCTTTGTAGGCAAAAGCAGGGTTACACGCACCAAGTATGCGGTACTTTCTGAAATCTACCCCCAATTTTTCTTTTAGTTTTTCGTGTATGTTGATTTCAGATAATACCCCGAAACCCTCCTTTTTGAGTTCTTCTGTTACCCTTTTTACTGCTTCTTCAAAAGAGCAATTCAATGTTTTTTCAAAATAGTATTTCATCGTTTTTGCTTTTAATGTGAATTATTTAAAAAGCAAGTTGCCCGATATATTAAGGCAACCTGCCCTTAAAGTTATAAATTATTTTTCTCCATTTCCCAAACCCGTTTTCACACGGTACACCTTTTCGACATCGGAAACATAAATTAACCCATCGCCTGGATTAAGTGTACACCCGTATTCACAGATTATAGCACAAATAGTATCAACATCTTCATCCTCTGCTACAATCTCAAGTTTAGCAATCTCACTGTCGGTAACAGAAAATTTCTGCGAAACAAATGTGTTTTCATCTTGCAGTTTTCCCGTACCTTCTGCCGAAGAAAGCGTAATGTTCTCAAAATCATTGTCGATTAAATGGTGAACAATTTCATTCACTTTATTTGGTCTTACAAATGCTTTTATTTCTTTCATAATTTTATTGTTTTAATCATCATCTCCGGTTTCTTCTTTCTTCATATCAGCCAATAAATAGTAGGCTGCATTCAAAACTACCTGTGTGTTATCAGGCAACGAATTTATCAAATGTATTTCCGTATATCCATCGTCTTTCAGTCCGGGAATAACTTCGACCATTCGGAAGGCCATACTATTTTCTTCCGCATTATCTTCATTGTCGGCATGGATTTCTTCATTTGCAGGTTCGTCCTTTTCTCGTTCTTCAAGAGCCTGATTGTCCAGTATAAAAATGAAGGATTTTGTCCCCTCCGTAACAATAGCATCATTGGGCAGAGCACGGGTATATTTTTCATCGGTATGCAAATGGCCAGAAATATACATTCCCGGGATAAGCCCCGAAACTTTTTCATTAATTTTTGCATGGATATGAACTGCCCTCGAATTGGCCTCAAACTCTTTTCCAATTGCAAAAACGGTTGCTGTTAACTCTTCTCCCGGACGGTTTGAAACCGTGAAATGCACTTTTTGGCCTTCTTTTACCAGATGCACATCTTTTTCATAAACCATAAAATCGGCATGGATTGCACTATTGTCGGTTATTTCAAAGAGTATGTCTTTTGCATCAACATAAGAGCCTACTTTTATATTAACTTCATTTACAAAACCGTTTATTGGTGAATTAATGTTTATGGTATTTGAAATATTGCCCTGCATAATTTTATCGGGCGAAAGATTCAGCAATTGCAGGCGTGATTTTAATCCTTCGTATTTTGCTTTTGCCGTATTGTATTCCGCTTTTGCCTGTTGGAAGTCTCGGCCTGCACCAACATTGTTTTCAAACAATTCTTTTTGGCGTTCAAATTCCTGTTCCAGAAATTCAAGCCTGTTGGCAACTTCGGCAAAACTTTCCTGTAAGGCAATGTAATCCGGATGTTCAAGTACTGCCAATAATTGACCCTTGCTTACCCGGTCGCCATGGAATACTTTTATCTCTTTTACATTCCCGCCAATAACGGCTGTAATATCGGCGCTGTTTGCAGGAGGTACTTCGAGTTGCCCGTTTATCTTTACTACCGTGGTTAGGTTGCGCATTTGAAAAGACCCCAATTTTAATTTCAGGGCTTCCCGTTGGTTTTTATTTAATATCACAATGCCTTCGGGGCTATGTTCTTCGTGTTCTTCGCCTTCTCCGGCTGTTTTGTTTTTTGTGTTGCACGATATTAATGTGGCGATTGCCATCAATGCTATAATTATTTTTGTCTTCATCATTACTCAATTTTGTTGATTATTTACCTGTTATGAATTTTAATTGGGCAGACAATTCGAAGTATTCTGCCTGTAGCATTAAAAAGTCTTGTTTTGTCCGTATGGCTGCTTCTGTGTTCTGAATAAACTGGACATAGTCGATACTGCCTAAACGGTACGCCAGGTTGGAAGCCTGAATTTGTTCGTCGGCCAGAGGCAATGCTTCTTTTTGATAATAGTTGATAACCTGTTGCAAAGTAAGGTAACGGCTGATTTGCTGGTTGTACACGGCTTTCAGTTCCAGTTCCTTTTGCTCGTACTGTTGCTTTGCAATTTGGAAGTCAATTTTTGAAGCTTTGGTTTTGCCCGATTGTGAAAAGAAAGCCAGCGGGACAGAAATACCTACTTCCCATCCATAAAATCCTGAATTGCCGTCAACCGATTGCCATTTAAAACCCAAGTATAACTTTGGAAGGAAATTGGCCTTTTCAGCTTTCCACGCCGATTCTGCTACATCAATTCCGGTTGAATAGTAATCAAGTAAAGGGCTTGCACCCAAAGAATCAGTTCCTGAAACAAGTTCAAAAACATATTGTCCTAAATCCTGAGTATTCACATCAACAGCCCCCGGATATAGCAGGTATTGGTTAAGGATTTGCAAGCTTGCCAAATAGTTACTTTCGGCTTTCCTTAAATTCACCTGCAATTCTTTGTATTTGGCCGATGCCGAAAGATATTCGATTTTTGAAGTTGCCTGTGTATTGTAACGCAACTCCGCAGCTTTCTGAAAATCGGTGTACAAGGTGTCAAGGTCTTTAAATAGTTGCCATTGTTGTTTGGCATGTACAGCATTGTACCATGCGATACTAACATCACGGATTAACGAATATTCGGTAAGGTACTGCCCCGAAATAGCTTGTTGGATACGTGCATTTGCTAACTTGCTTTTTGCCGGAATACCAAAAACATCGATATCCGACTGACCAATCCCAATTCTGTTTTGAATACCCGGTGCGTTGTTGCCTACTTCTTCTTTCCCGGTATAAATCGAAGTCGTTCCCAGTTCGTATGCCGTAGCTTTTAATGCTTCCTGTTTGTCAACTTCCAATTTGGCTGCCTTAATTGCCGGATAGTTTTCTTTTGCCCTTTCAATGGCTTGTGGCAATGTTATCGTAGAAACCTGCGCATTGGCATTTCCTGAAATTCCCAAACCTGCAATCACAACAAGAACGGTAAACATCCCTAAAGCTGTTTTTGGCATTTTTATTTTTTTAACGCCACTTTCAACAAATTTATAGAGAATAGGTAGCACAATAAGCGTCAACAAGGTTGATGTCAACATTCCTCCAATCACCACAGTAGCCAAAGGGCGTTGAACTTCTGCTCCTGCCGACGTGGAAACCGCCATAGGCAGAAAGCCCAGAATATCGGTTGAAGCTGTTAATAAAATTGGACGGATACGCCGGATTGAACCTTTTTTAATAATGTCGTTTATATGGAGTTTGCCTTCTTCTTTCAATTCATTAAAACCGCTAATCAACACTAAACCGTTAAGTACCGCAACGCCAAACAGGACGATAAAACCTACGCCAGCCGAAATACTAAAAGGCATATCACGCAAATAGAGCGAAAATATACCCCCAACAGCGGCAAACGGCACAGCCACATAAATCATTAGCGTTTGTTTAAACGACTTTACAGCGAAGAAAACCAACATGAAAATTAATGCCAAAGCAAGCGGAACAACCAGCGACAAGCGTTTTGATGCCCGTTCGAGGTTTTCGAAAGCGCCGCCGTAGCGGATATAATAGCCCGTAGGTAAATCCAGCTTTTCATCTAAGGTGGTTTGAATTTCTTCCACAAGTGATTTTACATCCCTACCCGAAACATTAATCCCTACATAAGTTCGCCGGTTGGTATTGTCGCGGCTGATTTGCATTGGCCCCGGCTGATAACTTATTTCTGCCACTTCTTTTAAAGGGATTTGATTACCGTCGGGCAGCTTGACAAAAAGGTTTCGGATGTCGTCAATGCTCTGTCGATGTTCCTCGTCCAGACGCACAACCAGGTCGAACATCCGCTCGCCTTCGTATATGCTTCCGGCAACGCCACCACTGAAAGCCGATTCAACTATGGTATTTAGTTCTTTAATTTTCAGGTTATACCTTCCAAGTTTGTTACGGTCGTAATGAACGGTTATCTGCGGCAATCCGCGTGTGGCTTCAACTTTTACACCTGCCACGCCTTCAATTCCCGAAACCAGCCTGGCAATTTCTTCGGATTTGGCTGCCAGAATTTCTAAATCGTCGCCATAAAGTTTAACCGCAACATCTTCACGTATTCCGGTCAGCAATTCATTGAAACGCATTTCAATAGGCTGCGTAAATACAAAATTTATACCCGGCAAAACACTTACTTTTTCCCTTACTTTTTCAATTAATTCGGCTTTCGATTCGGCTTGTGTCCACTGGTCTTTTGGTTTCAATATCACAAATATATCTGCAATGTCCAAAGGCATTGGGTCCATGGGTAAATCTGCCACACCAATCCTGCTTTGAATACTTTCTACTTCATCAGGAAAGTTTTCCAAGACAATTTGTTCCAGTCGGGTGGTAGTTTTTGTTACTTCGGTTAATGAAGTTCCCGGCTTTAAAAATGCCTGAAAAGCAAAATCGCCTTCATCGAGTTTTGGGATAAATTCGGCTCCCATTCTGGTAAACAGAAAACCACCGGAAACTAACAGCACAAATGCTATTGTGATTACAATCCAACTTCTTTTAAGCGACCATCCGATTACCGGGGTATAAATTTTTTCAAGCTTACCAATAATTTTATCGCCCCATGTTTTTTTATCTGTTTTTGGTGGTTGGAGGAATAAGGCTGCCATCATCGGAATGTACGTGAGGCACAAGATAACTACGCCCAAAACAGCAAAACCAAAGGTCATAGCCATGGGGATAAACATTTTGCCTTCTACTCCTTGCAAAGCTAAAATAGGTATAAAGACAATCAGAATAATCAGTTGTCCAAAAAATGCCGAGTTCATCATTTTACTTGCCGAATTATAGGCAATTTCGTTTCGTTTCGCCTGGTCAAGTTTTGTTCCGATAAGGTTTTTGCGATGGAGGTAAAATATCATGGCTTCAACAATAATTACTGCTCCATCAACCAATATCCCGAAATCGAGTGCCCCCAAGCTCATCAGGTTTGCCCACACCCCAAACAGGTTCATCATGATAAATGCAAATAGCAAGGCCAGCGGAATGGTTGATGCCACAATTAAACCGCCCCTTAAATTCCCGAGGAAGATAACCAGCACAAAAATAACAATCAGCGCACCCAACGACAGGTTTTCGGCAACGGTAGATGTGGTACTTTTAATGAGCTTACTGCGGTCAAGAAAAGGTTTAATTTCAACACCATCAGGCAGTGATTTTTGAATTAAAGCCATTCGCTCTTTTACATCCTTAATCACATCGTTTGAGTTTTCGCCTTTCAGCATCATCACGATTCCGCCAACGGCCTCTCCCTTTCCATCTTTGGTAAAAGCACCATAACGGACAAAACTTCCGAATTTCACTTCTGCCACATCGCGTATAAAAACAGGTTGCCCGTTTACATTGGCTACCGGCGTGTTGCGGATGTCATCGAGCGAGCGCATCAAACCTTCGCCACGGATAAAGTTGGCCTGAAAATTTTTCTCAATATAAGCCCCTCCGGTATTCTGATTATTATCTTCCAAAGCCTCGAAAATGTCGGCAATGGTCAGGTTCATGCTGCGTAGCTTATCGGGGTTTATGGAGATTTCGTATTGTTTGCCACGTCCGCCAAAGGAGTTTACCTCAACTACTCCCGGAACCATTGCCATCTGGCGTTTTACAATCCATTCCTGCATGGTGCGCAGTTCCATGTCGTTATAAACGGTATCGTAACCGGGTTGCACTTCAAGCGTGTATTGATAAATTTCGCCTAATCCGGTGCTGATTGGCACCATAAACGGTTCCCCAAATCCCTGTGGAATTTTTTCTTTCACTTCGGCTAAGGCTTCACTTACCAACTGCCGGGGAAGGTAGGTTCCCATATTGTCCTCGAAAACTATTGTTACC
>JAJUGS010000064.1 GCA_029265875.1 Prolixibacteraceae bacterium | reverse complement strand
GTGCTGTTTATTACCTGAAATCGGGTCACGGCGGGCCAGACCCGGGAGCCATGGGAAAATACCAGGGACACATTGTGTGCGAAGATGAATATGCCTATGATGTTACACTGAGAATTGCCCGGAACCTGGTTGAGCGGGGAGCTACCGTTTATATGATTGTGATGGATAAAAATGATGGGATCAGGGATGATCCATTTCTGGACCCTGATAAGGACGAGGTGTGTTATCCAAACAAAACAATTCCGTTAAACCAGACCAAAAGGCTTCAGCAAAGGGTGGAAACCATCAACCAGCTTTATAAAAAACATGGAAATGCTTTTCAGCGGTTTATTTCCATTCATGTTGATTCGCGGAGCCAGGGCGAAAATATCGATCTCTTTTTTTACCACGACAGTAAAAGCCATACAGGAAAACGCACTGCTGAAATCCTGCGCCAGACTTTTTTAAACAAATATAAAGAGGTACAGCCGGGCAGGGGTTACGAAGGAACCGTATCAGCCCGGAATTTGTATGTGCTGAAAAACTCTTATCCTGTGGGAGTTTATATCGAATTGGGAAATATGAACCATCAGCGTGATATTAAAAGGCTTGTGATTCCCGATAACCGGCAGGCAGTGGCTAACTGGCTTACGCTGGGGTTGGTTCAGGATTTTAAAACAAACAAATAATCATTTTTAAACAGGACTACTTGCTTTAAACTTCCTCATAACTGAATTGTTTTTCAGGTATGAAAGCAGAAAATCCGGTAATATTATTTGATGGTTTTTGCAATTTGTGCAGCGGGGTGGTAACATTTCTGCTGAAAGTTGACAGGGAAAAACAATTCAGGTATATACCGCTGCAATCTGAAAAGGGGCAAAAATTAATCCGTGATTTTAATGTTCCGCGTGAAATTGATTCGGTGGTTCTTATTTATCAAAACCGGTTTTATATTTATTCAGAAGCGATTATTCAAACGGCTGTATTACTTTCTTTTCCCTGGAATATTGTTAAGGTATTTCGATTTGTACCCCTGAAATTAAGAGACCGGCTGTATGCTTTTGTTGCAAAAAGAAGGACAAAATGGTTTAGCAGGCGCACCGGGTGCAGAATTGTGTAAATCTGCACTGGCAAAAGGTTTTAAAAGTTTCTCCGGCACTGAAAACTACACGAAAAAATTTAAGATATAACCTCCGGTTTCAGTGATTATTCTATAGTTTTGCAGGGGAGATCGACAAACCTGATAAATACGAAAATCGATGAACCGGAACCAGAAGTTTCCCAGGATTATTTTTTATTCCATACTGATTTTGTTGTTTCTTTTTCTGACAGTATGGTTCGGAATTCAGCTTTTTGGCTGATTGTTCTGCTGAAACTTTTGCCTTGAGAAAAGCAAGCATCTTTAGTCAGCCTATTCCAATTCAAGTTTTTCTTCTTCGTAATCTTTGTAAAGTGCCGATAATTGGTTGAGCCAGCCGACAATTCTTTCCATCGCTTCCTGCGTTTCGGCGGTAATTTCCTTTTTCTGGATTTTCAGCAGCAAATACCCGTAAACAGCCTCAAGACTGGTTAATATATTGTTGTTGAGGGTGTTGCTTTTTATTTTCAACTCGGTTATCAATCCGGCCACCGAAACATAAGTTTGTACATATTCCGGCACTTTTCGCGTTTCCATCAGTTTCAGGTGGAATTCGTTAACATCGTTTACAAGGTTTACCAGGAACTGCAAATGACCTTTTTGCTGTATCCCTTCTCTTTTCATCATCAAAACCAGGTTTTTATACCAGGCCGATATTTCTGTGCTTGTTTTTGTGTCGGATTTATACTGAGGAACCAGTTGCTTGTCAATAATTTCCATATCGAGGCTGCAAGCCCTGATTAAATCCTCAACCTGAAACAGGTATAAAATATACTCTGCAATATTTTCCTTTCGTTTTTGTTTCGCTGTGAACATTGTTGAATATTAAAATTTTGAGTTGAAGATTGGAATTTGGATTTTTGCAGCCGCTATTCCTGCCAATCGAAAAAATCATCAAGGTCGCGGCGTTCTTTTTTGGTTGGCCGGCCGGTTCCGGGGTCACGGGTTATCCAGCGCATGTTTTTCTGCATGTCGAGTAATTCAAGCTCTTCAGGTGGTGTAATGTCTTCGAGATATGATAAAGTAAGCGATGCCGACATCCGTTTTTCAGCAAGCTGAAGCACCCGGAATGTCCGCGTAATTGGTGATTTCCTTACTTTCAGGATTTCACCTAAATGTACCATTCGCGATGGTTTAACCGGTATGTTGCCAATCGAAACGTGTCCTTTGCGACATGCTTCGGTTGCAAGGCTGCGGGTTTTGTAAATCCGCACTGCCCAAAGCCATTTATCAATTCTCACCCCGTTTTCCACCCGTTACTTTTTATTGTAAAAGTTCATGGTTCTTTCCACCCCGATTGTTCCGAAACTTTGAATGATTTCGATACAGTTGTCGATTTTTGCAGGAAGTTCCTTTTTTTCTTCTACCGTCCATTCGCCCAGCACATAATCAACCTGGAACCCTTTGTGAAAGTTGTCGCCAATGCCAAACCGCAGTCGTGCATAATCGTTTCGGCCTAAAACCTGGTTGATGTTTTCCAATCCATTATGGCCTCCGGCGCCACCTTTGGCTTTTAATCGCAAGGTTCCGAAAGGAAGTGCCAAATCATCCACCAGCACAAGCAGGTTTTCAAGCGGGATTTCTTCTTTTTGCAGCCAATATGAAACCGCTTTTCCGCTGAGATTCATATAAGTGGTTGGCTTCAGCAGGATAAAAGTACGGGCTTTGAATTTGTATTCGCCTACAAAGCCATATCGCTTGTCATTAAAAACAATATTGGATGCCCCGGCAAGAGCATCCAATATCTGAAAGCCAATATTGTGGCGTGTATTTTTGTATTCTGCCCCTATATTACCGAGACCGGCAATTAAGTACTTCATACAATGGTTTTAAATTATTCTTCACCTTCTTCTGATTCATCTCCCTGTACCGGAGCCGATGCACCTGCCGAACGGGCAGCACGTGTGATGGTTACTGCAACAACAACATTTGATTTAGCATCCAGAAACTCGATGTTTTCAATTTTAAGGTCGGCAACTTTAATGCTCTGGCCTACACCCAGTTTTGTAATGTTGATGTCAATTGTGTCAGGCAGGTTTTTAGCCAATCCTTTTACTTTCAGCTTACGAAGATTGGTTTTGAGTTTACCTCCCACTTTGGTACCTTTTGCAACGCCGATCAGCTTTATAGGAAGCTCTACTTTTACCGGTTTGTTGTCGTCAACTTTCAGAAAATCTACGTGTAAAATTTGTTCTTCAACTGCGTGCCATTGAATGTCCTGCATAATCGCCTGGTAGGCAGTTCCGTCAATGTCGATATTAACAAGATATACGTCAGGTGTGTAAGCAAGCGGGCGTAATTCGCTGGCTGCAATTGTAAAATGAACCGGTTCAGCGGTACCGTATAAAACAGCGGGTACCATCTCGCCTGCGCGAAGTCTCTTTGATTCTTTTTTTCCAAGGGCGGTTCTCAAATGCCCTTTAATCGATAAATTTTTCATTTTAAATAATTTACGTTAACTATTATGGTACTCAGTCCTTCCCGGTTAACCGGGACAAACAGCATGCATAAGTAACAATGCTCCTGCTTACGGAAAAAGCGGTGCAAATGTATAAATTATTTGTAATAAAGTGAGCTGATTGACTGATTTTTATATACTCTTTTAATGGCCTGTGCAAATGCTTCGGCAACTGATAAGTAGTTGATTTTGGTGCCGACATCTTTAAGGGTCTGGATTGAATCGGTAAAATAGACGGCTTCCAGTTCCGATTTTTCAATTCGTTCAATGGCCGGCCCCGATAAAAGCCCATGGGCAGCAAAAGCCCTTACACTATTGGCCCCCACGCTTTTCATGAGATTGGCTGCTTTGGTGATGGTGCCTGCCGTATCGATAATATCGTCAACTATAATCACGTCTTTCCCAACAACATCGCCAATTACAGTCATGCTTCCCACTTCGTTGGCTTTTGCCCTTGTTTTGTGGCAGATTACCATTTCTGTTTCCAGCATTTTGGCGTAAGTATTGGCTCTTTTGGTTCCGCCTACATCGGGCGAGGCGATAACAATATTTTCAAGTCCCATTTCTTCGATAAACGGGACAAACAAGGCCGATGCAAAAAGATGGTCAACCGGGACATTAAAAAAACCCTGAATCTGGTCGGCATGGAGGTCCATTGTGATGACACGGTCAACTCCGGCAGATGAAAGCAGGTCGGCTATCAATTTGGCACCGATTGAAACACGGGGTTTATCTTTCCGGTCTTGCCGTGCAAAACCGAAATAGGGAATCACCGCAATAATTTTGTAGGCGCTGGCCCTTTTGGCGGCATCAATCATCAGTAATAACTCAAGCAGATTTTCTGCTGGTGGTGGGGTTGACTGTACGATAAAGACATGCGAGCCCCGGATGGTCTCTTCATAACAGGGTTCAAACTCTCCGTCAGCGAACACCGGGCACGACGATTTTCCAACGTCAACTCCCAGACTGTCACATATTTTTTCGGTTAACAACATGGTAGCCCTGCACCCGAAAATTTTCAATGAATTGTTATGATTTCCCATCTCGTTTAATAAGGTAAATTGATCTGACAAAGTTATATTTTTAAGTGTAATTAATAATCCGAATTTAACATTTAAACCCGGTCTGTAATTGCTTTGTTCACTGCCTCAATGTAGTCAAGTATTTCGGTGGTTCCTGTTCCGGTTTCGGCAGAAGTGGTAAACATGGGGGGCAACTCTTCCCAGGTTTCCAGAAGTTTTTCCTTGTACTTTCTTATATTTTCTTCGAGTTCCGAAGGCTTTAATTTATCGGTTTTGGTGAATACGATTGAAAACGGGATTTGGCTCAACCCAAGCCATTCCATAAAATGGAGGTCAATTTCCTGTGCCTGATGACGGGAATCTATCAAAACAAATAAACAATGCAGGTTTTCGCGCTGTAAAATGTATTGCCTGATCATCTTCTCCCATTTCAGCCTTTCTGCTTTCGGGACCTCGGCATAGCCATAACCTGGTAAATCAACCAAATACCATTCGTTGTTGACAATAAAGTGGTTGATCAGCCTCGTTTTTCCTGGTTTCCCCGAAGTTTTTGCCAGCGATTTTTTGTTGGTTATCCGGTTAATCAGCGACGATTTGCCCACATTCGACCTGCCAATAAAAGCATATTCGGGCTTTTTGGGCGGCGGACATTTCCTTACATCCGAATTGCTGGTAACAAATTGTGCCTCTTTTACTTCCATGCTATTTGTATTTTAAACAGAATTCTGGCAGAAAACTATTTAATGTAAACCTCGAGCAATTTTACTTTTCCTGACAGCGGTTTTAACTGCAGCGATTCGATGCTGGCCGGAATCAAAACCGTTTCGCCTTTGGTCACTTTTTCGGTCCCTTCTTCGGTTTCAATTTCAAAATCGCCTTCCAGCGTCATATAAATCACAAACGAGTCGATTTTGTGGTAGTCTTTTTCAAGATGACTGTCGAACTCAAGAATGTTGGTGGTAAAATATTGGCAACTGACAATTTCAACCGATTTATTCAGTTCGGGCTGGTAATGTGTTTTGTAATCTTCCTGCCAGTTGTATTCAATCGCGTCAATGGCCAGTCCGGTGTGTAATTCTCTCAGATTTCCCTTATCGTCGGTGCGGTTGTAATCAAAAATACGGTAGGTAACATCCGATGTTTGCTGAATTTCGGCCACCAAACAACCCTTCCCGATGGCATGAATCCTGCCGGCCGGTATAAAAAACACGTCGCCTGTTTTTACTTCGTCGTATTTCAGCAAGTCGATAAGTTGCCCTTTTTCAAGATATTCGAGATATTTTGCTTTGTCAACGGGTTGATTGAACCCGGAGTTTATCAGCGAACCCGGTGCAGCATCAGCAACATACCACATTTCCGTTTTGCCGAAAGCATTGTGGCGTTCTTTTGAAAGCTCATCGTTTGGGTGAACCTGAACAGACAGGTCGTCGTTGGCATCGATAAATTTTATGAGCAACGGGAATTCGGTCCCGAATTTTTCATACACTTTTTCTCCCACCAGGTCGCCCATATATATTTCAATCAGTTCACTCAGGTCGTTCCCTTCCAAAAAACCATTGCTGACCACCGAAACCATGTCTTCAACACCCGAAATTTCCCAGCTTTCGCCACAGTTTTTCAGGCTCCCGAAATCTTTGTTCAATATTGTTTTTAGGCGTTGTCCTCCCCATATTTTTTCGAGGAAAATGGGTTTGAATTTTAACGGATACAGACCACTCATGTTCGACGAATTAGAATGTTGAATAATGATTAACGATTAAAGATTCACGAATGTTGATTTCAGATTTCCGGATTTCAGAATATAAAATCAACGGCAGCACGCGAAACTGTGGCTTCCACGATTCTTTTTCCCACTTTCTGATGTTCCGGATGAACCTGGTAGGCTTTCAGTGTTTCCAGCGAATCGAAATGTGAAATCAAAACCAGATCGTAATTGGCAGATGTGAGATCATGATTCATGCCAACTTCTAAATATTTCAGTTCCGAGATTTTTTCTTTCAATCCTTCCAGCATCGTTTTTAATTCCGCTGCCACTGCCTTTTTTTCATCCAGCGGAAAATCCTTCAGTTTGAAGGAAACTACATGATTCACCATAACTGCTGTTTTTTTGTATCTTTTTACTTGTATTTTTACGTTTGCAAAAGTAGTGTTTTTGTGGTGTAAATCCAGAAAAAACATTTTACAGAAATCTAAATACATTCAGATTATGCTGGTAATTGGAGTAGCAGGCGGCTCAGGAAGTGGTAAAACAACGGTAGTCAGGAAAATTCAGCAACAGTTTCCGAAAGGAGAAGTGACGGTCCTTTCACACGATTCGTATTATTTCGATAGCAGCGAATTAAGTCTTGAAGAACGCCGGAAAAAGAACTTTGACCACCCCGATGCCATTGAGTTCGACCTGATGATTGAACACGTGAAAAAGCTGAAAAACGGGGAAGCTGTCCAGGAACCTGTTTATTCGTTTATTACCTGCACCCGCGAGAAGGAAACAAGGTTGCTTTTGCCACGCGAAGTGCTGATTCTGGAAGGGATTCTTTGCCTGACCCATCCTGGTTTGCGGGATTTGATGGATATAAAAGTGTTTGTCGATTGCGATGCGGATGTCCGTCTCTCGCGGATTATCCACCGCGATATGGAAGAACGCGGGCGTGATGTGGGCGAAGTTTTGAAGCGATATGAAAAGACGGTTCGTCCCAGCCACCTTCAGTTTATTGAGCCTACCAAGCGTTTTGCCGATATAATTATTCCGCAGGGAGGCCGCAACCAGGTCGCCATCCAGATACTCACCAATCATATTAACCAGATTTTAAAATGACCTGTCATGCTTTCGAACCTGAACATTAAAAATGTGATTTTTATCGACATTGAAACTGCCCCGGCAGCTCCTGCATTTGACAAACTTGCCGAAAACTGGCAGAAATTGTGGAAACACAAAATGCAGTACAAAACCGACGAAGGCGAAGATATTTCTGTTTTGTACCAACGCGCCGGAATTTATGCCGAATTTGGCCGGGTAATCTGTATTTCGGCCGGGTACATTGCCGAAATGGACGGTGAGCAGGTTTACCGTGTGAAATCGTTTTATGACGATGATGAAGCTGCGCTTTTAACGGGCTTTTTCGGGGCACTCGAAAAATTTGCCAAACAAGGTAAAACGCAGCTTTGCGCACACAATGGTTATGAATTTGATTTCCCGTTTATTGCACGCCGTGCGCTGGTTTTGGGCGTTAAACTGCCGCCGGTCCTGGCATTGGCCGGGGCCCGTCCGTGGGAAATCAAAGAGCAGTTGCTCGATACCATGCAGCTATGGAAATTTGGCGATTACAAGCACTACACTTCACTTTCGCTTTTGTGCGAATTGTTTGGCATCCCCACACCCAAGGATGATATTGACGGAAGCCAGGTTTACCATGTTTATTGGGTTGAAAAGGACATCGACCGGATTGTGCGGTATTGCGAAAAAGACACGCTGGCAGTAGCCAGTTTATTACTCCGTTACAAAGGATTGCCCGGCATTCCGCCTGAAAATATGATTAGCCTGAAATAAGAAAGCAATAAAAAAGCCGGTTCAGGAATCTGGACCGGCTTTTTTGTATCGTGAAAAAAATTGTTATTCTGCCGTTTCTTCCACAATGTGAATATTGGCGTCAACCAAAATACGTCCGCAATATTCGCAAACAATGATTTTTTTACGGCTGGCGATGTCCATCTGGCGCTGTGGCGGAATTTTGTTAAAGCAGCCACCACACGCATCGCGCTGAATGGTAACCACTGCAAGCCCGTTACGTGCATTTTTACGGATACGTTTGAAAGCTGTCAGCAAACGCGGTTCGATAAACGATTCGATTTTTTCTGATTTGGCTTTCAGTTTTTCCTCTTCGATTTTTGTTTCCTCCTGGATTTCGTCCAGTTCGGTTTTTTTGCGTTCCAGGTCTTCCTGTCTTTCTGCAAGCAGTTGTTTCGATTTTACGATGCTTTCTTCTTTTTCTTTCATCTCAGCAGTAAACTCGCGGATTCTTTTTTCTGCCAGTTCAATTTCGAGATTCTGGAATTCGATTTCTTTTGAAAGCGAGTCATACTCGCGGTTGTTGCGCACATTGTTCTGCTGCTCGGTATATTTGGCAATCAGTACCTGGGCGTCTTTAATCGCAATTTTTTTGTTGTTGATCGCAGTATCAAGGTTTTTGATTTCGCTGTCGAGGTTGATAAGACGGGTTTTCAACCCGGCAATCTCATCTTCAAGGTCCTGTACTTCGAGCGGGAGCTCACCCCTGAGCACCTTTATTTTATCGATCTCAGAAACCACGGTCTGCAGTTCGTGCAGGGCTCTCAGTTTTACTTCAATCGAAATATCTTTTTCATCTTGCTTTGAAAATACGCTGTTCATCGCTGTTCTATTTAATTTTTCATTGTTAAAATCAGAAGTAAAAAACCGGGTTGGTATTCACCTCCGAAAATCGGACTGCAAACTTAGGGAATTTTTTTGTAAGTAACTCATAAAAAAGTTCTTTAGTGAACTGTTCACTTTCAAAATGTCCGATGTCGGCAATTACGGTTTTATTTTCGGCATCAAAGTACTGGTGATACCTGAAATCGGCGGAGACAAAAAATCCGGCGCCTGCGCTGATTGCGGCGTTCAGCAGGAACGACCCGGCACCTCCGCAAACGGCTGCCTTTTCAACGGGTTTCCCCAGAAGTGCGGTGTGTTTTATTACGCCAGTGTTAAATGTTTTTTTCAGAAGTTCAAGAAAAACGGTTTCGTCAACAGGTTGGGGAAGGTTTCCGACCAGGCCAATCCCTGCCGATGGAAAAACATTGTCGAGCGGGTAAATATCAAATGCCACTTCTTCGTAAGGGTGCGTTTTCAACAAAGCATCAACAATATTTTTCTGTTTCCAGCCAGGGAAAATGGTTTCGAAACGTACTTCGTTTTCAAAATGCAATTGTCCTTTTTCTCCCACAAACGGATTTGTTTGTTCATTTCCCCTGAAACTTCCGGTGCCCGTTGCCGTAAATCCGCAACTGTCGTAATTCCCGATATGTCCGGCACCGGCCTCAAAAACAGCCTCCCTCACTTTTTGAACATGTTCGGTGGGGATAAAAGTCACCAGTTTTTTCAACTGTCCGGTAACTGGCTGCAAAACCTGGCAATTGACCAACCCCAGTTTTTCAGCAATTTTCTGGTTCACGCCCTGTGGCGCACTGTCGAGGTTGGTGTGGGCTGCATAAATGGCAATATCGTTTTTTATGGCTTTCAGCAGCGTTCGTTCCACATAATTTTTCCCGGTGAATTTTTTCAGGCCCGAAAAAACGATAGGGTGGTGGGCAATAATCAGCTTTGAATTGTTCCTGATTGCTTCGTCAACAACGGCTTCGGTAACATCGATTGTAACCAGTGCCGAATCGACTTCATTTTCGGGATTTCCCACGATTAATCCGGCATTGTCGTATGATTCCTGCAACGCCAGTGGTGCAAGGGTTTCGAGAAACCGGGCAATTTCATTAATTTTTATCATACTGTTTTTTACTGCTGATTTTTGTTATTCCTGTTTCCCGCCATCCAGGTTGTCGCGAATTTCCACCAACTGTCGGCGGACTTCGAGCAGTTGGCTTACAATTTCATAGTTATGAATGGTTTCATCACGGTTATCCCGCAGTTTCAACTGGGCTCCTTTCAGCGTCAGGCCACGTTCTTTAACAAGATGATGAATCAGTTTTACCGTAAAAACATCTTCCTTGGTAAACAGCCTGTTTCCTTTTGCATTCTTTTTGGGTTTCAGCGCGTCAAACTGGTTTTCCCAATACCGGATGGTTGACTGGTTTTCGCCAATCATATCGGCAACCTCGCCAATGGTGTAGAAAATTTTCTCTATGTTCGGTTTTTTGTATGGCATAAATAAATGCAGTATTTGGGCTAAAGTTAGAGATTTTACATCGAAAAATGAGAAAGATGTTTTTTTGTCGTAGTTATATTTGTTGTCATGGTTAACCTCGACATCGAAGCCTGCCCTGCAATGGAAACTGCCGCGGGCTTTTAATCCAGTGTCTGTCCGATGTTCGATGAAATGGCGATCATCTTATCGTATTCATCAGCCGTCAGATCTTTAAAGTAGTAAAGTGCAGGATTTACCCGTTGCCCGTCTTTGTGGACCTCGTAATGCAGGTGTGGTGCGGTTGAGGCACCCGTATTTCCTACAAATCCGATAATATCGCCCCGTTTAACTTCCTGGCCGGGTTTTACATTGTATTTGCTGAGATGTCCGTAAACGGTCTCGTAACCATAACCATGATCAATTTTTACATATTTCCCTAATTCTGTGTATCCGGGAACCGAACCGGCAATTTCGACCACTTTCCCGTTGCCTGTGGCATAAACCGGCGTTCCGACAGGTGCAGTAAAATCCATGCCCCAGTGCATTTTCCGTACTTTATAAATCGGGTGAATACGATATCCCCAACCGCTGGCAGTACGTTTCAGGTCCTTGTTGGTGATAGGCTGAATGGCGGGGATACTCGCCAACATGTCTTCTTTGTTCAAAGCCAGTTTCATCACCTCGTCAAACGATTTCGACTGAATGTAGGCTTCTTTTGAAAGAATATCAAGTTTTCGGGCCGCTTCAACCACCAAAGCGGAATTGCTCATCCGTTCAAGCTGCGAGTATTTGTTGGTCCCCCCGAACCCTGCTTTTCTGATTGTTGAAGGAATGGGGTCGGTTTCAAAAATCACACGGTAAATATTGTCATCGCGCTGCTGAAGGTCGGCCAGTACATTTTCCACTTTTTCAAGGTCTTTCAGCAATAATTCATATTGTGATAACAATTCCTGGTTTTCGCGTTGGAGGGCTTTTGTGCGCGGTGTCTCATAAAAATAAATGACAATTCCCACCCAAATCAGCGAGAAGGCAAGACTGCTGGAAAAAAATGCAAGAATCCTGGTCAGTTTCTCCTTGATGGAAATACCAATTCGTTCATAATTCAGGGTTTCCGGATTAAATTTGTACTTCTTTTTCGTCATCTACAAAGGGTAATTTTTAATTCCCGATTCTGTCATAAACAAATAATTACTATAAATTTGCAGCCTTTTCCGGCTTTTGCAGGGGAGGCAAAAATAGCCAAATATCTTTTGCAGGAGCCGAAAGTTAATTTTAGTTGACATTTTTTAACAATACAAATCAATATTTTCTGACAAAATGATACCGACTTCAAAGGAAATCCGCCAGTCGTTTCTCGACTTTTTTGCCTCGAAAAATCATCAGATTGTGCCCTCTGCTCCCATGGTTGTAAAGGGCGACCCGACACTGATGTTTACAAACGCCGGGATGAACCAGTTTAAAGACTGGTTTCTGGGAAATGAACCTGCAAAATATAACCGCGTGGCCGATACACAAAAATGTTTGCGTGTTTCGGGCAAACACAACGATTTGGAAGAAGTGGGACTGGATACTTACCACCACACCATGTTCGAAATGTTGGGCAACTGGTCGTTTGGCGATTATTTTAAAAAAGATGCCATCGACTGGGCCTGGGAATTCCTGGTCGGGAAAATGGGTTTGAATCCGGATCGTTTATACGCCACGGTTTTTGAAGGTGCTGCCGACGATAAACTCGAACGCGACGACGAAGCAGCCGAAATATGGCTGAAATATTTGCCAGCCGAAAGGGTGATCAACGGAAGCAAAAAAGATAATTTCTGGGAAATGGGCGACACAGGTCCCTGCGGGCCTTGTTCCGAAATTCATGTCGATATCCGAAGCGAAGAGGAAATTGCCAAAGTTCCCGGGCTTCAACTGGTGAACAAAAGCCATCCGCAGGTGATCGAAATCTGGAACCTTGTTTTTATCCAGTTTAACCGCAAAGCAAACGGCCAACTCGAGGAACTGCCTGCCAAACATGTGGATACAGGAATGGGTTTCGAGCGGTTGTGCATGGCGCTGCAGGGTGTGAAATCGAATTACGATACCGACATTTTTCAGAATACCATTGGCGAGATCGGGAAACTCTGCCATATAAAATATGGCGACAACGAAAAAACCGACATTGCCATGCGCGTGATTGCCGACCATTTGCGGGCAGTTTCGTTTGCCATTGCCGACGGACAATTACCCTCGAATAACAAAGCCGGTTATGTAATCCGCCGTATTTTGCGCCGCGCTGTCAGGTATGGATACACTTTCCTCGGTTTCCGCGAGGCGTTTATTTATAAACTGGTTGAGGTGCTGAAAGAAACCATGGGCGCTGCTTTCCCGGAACTGGTCAGCCAGCAGACACTGATTGAAAAAGTAATCAGGGAAGAAGAAGAATCGTTCCTGCGCACACTTTCAACCGGTATCAGGTTGCTCGACGACCTGATGGCAAAGGCAAAACAGGAAAGCCGCACTGAAATACAGGGTAAAAATGCCTTTGTTCTTTTTGATACTTACGGTTTCCCACTCGATTTAACCGAGCTGATTGCCCGCGAAAACGGATTGACAGTGGATACTGCCGGGTTTCAGGTTGAAATGGAGCAGCAGAAAAACCGTTCGCGCAATGCGGCTGCCCAGGAAACCGACGACTGGGTGGAAATCCGCAAAATTGAACAGACTGCCTTTTTAGGATACGACAAACTGGAAGCCGAAATCCGCATTGCCCGTTACCGGAAAGTGACGCAGCAAAAGAAAACTTTTTACCAGCTTGTTTTCGACCAGACTCCGTTTTATGGCGAGTCGGGCGGACAGGCAGGAGATTCGGGAATTATTGAGTTTGAAGGTCAGAAGACAGTGATTTTCGATACACAAAAGGAAAATAACCTGATTGTGCACCTGGCTGAAAAACTGCCCGCCAACCCGGAAGAAACATTTACTGCAAAGGTTGACGAGCGGAAAAGGCTCAGCACCGCCAATAACCACACGGCAACCCACCTTTTACACGCGGCTTTGCGGCAGGTTTTAGGAACACATGTTGAGCAAAAGGGCTCGCTGGTAAATGCCGACCACCTGCGTTTCGATTTTTCGCATTTCCAGAAAATGACCGACGAAGAACTGGAGCAGGTTGAGAGAATTGTGAATGCAAAAATCCGTGAAAATGCGGTGCGCGAGGAAAATCGTGCCATGCCGATTGAAGAGGCCAAAAAGATGGGCGCTATGATGTTGTTTGGCGAAAAGTATGGAAGCGAAGTACGTGTGATCAAATTTGGCGAGTCGGTGGAATTGTGCGGAGGAACGCATGTTTCGGCAACCGGGACCATCGGTTTGTTTAAAATTATTTCTGAAAGCGCCATCGCTGCCGGTGTTCGCCGAATTGAAGCCATCACAGCCGAACATGCCGAAAAATTTGTAAACGAGCAGATCAAAACCCTGAAGAATATTCAGGAAGCAATGCGAAGCACCAACGATATTCTGGGCAGTGTGCTGAACCTGCAAAAGGAAAACAGCGAACTTTCGAAACAAATTGAAATTTTCAACCGCGAACGCGTAAAAGTGGTGAAAGACAGCCTGAAAAGCCGTGTTTTAAACGAGAACGGTGTCAATATCATTTCGGGTCTTGTTGAGATAGGAAACGCCGCGATGGTAAAAGACCTTGCCTACCAGTTAAAAGGTGAAGTGGAAAACCTTTTCCTTGTAATAGGTGCGGTAATCGACGGAAAACCACTGCTGACCGTGATGATTTCGGAAAATATTGTAACAGAAAAAGGCCTCGACGCCGGCAAAATTGTGCGCGAGGCAGGCCGCGAAATTCAGGGTGGCGGCGGCGGACAGGCATTTTACGCCACTGCCGGCGGTAAAAATGCCGCAGGTTTACAGGCTGCCATCGACAAAGCGCTGGCGTTTCTGAAATAAAGGGTGCAGCGATTTTTAATCGCTGATTAAATAAGAACCGGAGTTAAAAACTCCGGCACCCAATTAAAAAGAACCGTTCTTTCAGAAAAAGAACGGTTCTTTTTTTTGTCACATTTCAAATAAAATACCCGCAACTCTTCTTTTGCTTTCGCTTTTCTTTGTCATCTTCACAACAAAAATTATTTTCGGACTGTTGTAATATTTTAATATGAGAAACAGGAACTTCGTTAAAGTTGCATCAACAGAAAATGACCGGGTTAAACTTCCGGGCTTTACTTTTTCTGTCTCAATACTCACTACTTCATACTCATTACTTATTACTAAAAATCTCAAATCTCAGATATGAAACGTCTCTGGTCATTTATCACTTCCATGTCATTCATGGCATTTTTGTTTTTGCTGGTGGCATTTGCCATGGCCATCGCCACTTTTGTGGAAAGCAGTTATGGCACGCCCACCGCACAGGCGCTGATTTACAAAACCCGCTGGTTCGAAGCCATCTGGTTTTTACTGGGCATCAACCTCGTGAATAACCTGATCAGATACAGGTTTTTTACGGCCAAAAGAATCACGCTGGGGCTGTTCCATATTTCGTTCCTGGTGATTATCCTGGGTGCTGCCATCACACGGTACATCAGTTACGAAGGGGTGATGCACATCCGCGAAAACGAAAAGTCGGGCCATATTCTTTCGTCCGACAACTATTTTTATGCGGCATTTGGTGATCAGCAAAAAGAAAAGAAAACGCTGTTTTCGGAGCTGGCACCCAAACAGTTTTCGGCTAAATTTGAGGTAAACGGGCAGGCGGTGAAAGTAAAAGCCACGGGATTTATTGAAAATGCCGAGCAAAAACCAATTCCGTCCGACAGCGGCGACCCGCTCATCGACTTTGTTTTTTCGTCGCCCATGAGCCAGGGAATGCAGTCGTTTCATTTCAAACCCGGCGATGTGCTGAATGTTCCGGGTTTTGTGGTTGGATTCGAGTCGGGGACAAATCCGGGCATTTCTTTTTTCAGAAACGGGACACAATTGCTGATGACTTCGACTGATTCGATTGGTGAAACCACCATGGCCAGTCAGCAAACCGAGACTTTTCCGGCGGGTGACACCATCGTGGTGAAAAACATGTTTCTGTACAGTTTTGGCAACTACCGGTTCCTGGTGAGGAGTTATTTTCCGTCGGCTGCATTTACCGCGGTGAAAAGCCAGGCGCAAACCGGTGTGGATGCCGTGATGGTGGAGATTTCCGACGGGCAGAAAGTACAAACCGTGCCGGTTTTCGGTCATTCGGGTGTTGACCCTGATACAGTTTCGGTGCCGCTGGGCAGTGGCTCGCTGAAACTTGCTTACGGGGCCAAACATATTCCGCTTTCTTTCAGTTTGTTTTTAAAAGATTTTCAGCTCGAAAGATACCCCGGTTCCGACTCCCCGTCGTCGTTTGCTTCGGAAGTGGTGTTGGAAGACGATGCCACCGGTCTGAAAAAAGACATCCGTATTTTTATGAACAATACACTCACTTACAAAGGTTATAAATTCTTCCAGAGCAGTTACGATTCCGATGAGTTGGGGACCGTTCTTTCGGTCAACCACGATTTCTGGGGAACCTGGATCACCTACCTCGGTTATGCCCTGTTGATAATTGGCATCATCCTTTCGCTCATCAATAAAAACTCCTATTTCCAGTTCCTCGTGAGAAAGCTGAAACAATCGGCGGTGCAGGTTGTAGCTGGGATTGTGTTGCTGGCGGGTACGGCCGGTATGGCCAACGCACAGCCGGGTTCGGCCGCTTCAGTACCCGCAATCGACAAGGGAATTGTGGAGTCGTTCAGCCGGATCTGGGTGCAGGGTGTCGATGGCCGTATTGAACCCGTTTCAACTTTAAACAGTGAAATCGTGCGGAAAGTGACGCACAAATCGGCTGTTTACGGAAAGAAGGCCGATGAGGTGGTGCTGAGTATGATGACGCATCCCGAAATCTGGCAGACGTTGCCGGTGGTGTATGTGGCCCACAAAACACTGGCGCAGGAGTTGGGCGCCAACGGGAAATATCTTTCGCTGCAGCAGTTGTTCGACCAGCAGGGACAATACAAAATTCTGGAACAGGTGCGCGCGGCGTACGAAAAAACACCGGCATTCCGCAATACAATGGAGAAAGAATACATTTATCTCGATGAAAGGGTAAACATCTGTTTCATGGTTTTCCAGGGAACGATCTTCCATATTTTCCCGCGCGAACACCGGGGTGACGGCTGGTATCCGCCCGGAGCCGATGCCGCGGAATATTCGGGTGGCGATTCCATTTTTATCAAAAATGGTTTTCAGCTGATGTTACAGTCGGTGGCCGAACAGAATAACACCGACGCAGCGCAGGTACTGGCGGCCATCGGCACCTTTCAGCAAAAATATGGCGGGGAACTGATTCCTTCGGAAACCAAAAAGAACATCGAAATTCTGTACAACGAAATCAATCCGTTTAAAAGAATTTTCCCGCTGTACCTGTTGGCCGGTTTTGCTTTGCTGTTTGTTTTGTTTGTGAATATTTTCCGGCAGAAACCATTGCCCGGATACCTGAAACTGGCATTTACCCTGGTGATTGTTTTGCTCTTCCTGGTGCACACAGCCGGGCTGGCTGTGAGGTGGTATATTTCGGGACATGCGCCGTGGAGCAACGGGTTCGAATCGGTGGTGTATGTGGCCTGGGCGGCCATGTTAGCGGGTTTGATCTTTGGCCGGAAATACCAGATGGTGATCGGAACCGCCGCTTTTCTTTCGGGAATCGCGCTGTTTGTGGCGCATTTAAGCTGGATGAATCCCGAAATCACACCGCTCGTGCCGGTGCTGAAATCGTACTGGCTGGCCATTCACGTGGCCATCATCACGGCAAGTTATGGATTTATCGGGTTGAGCACTTTCCTCGGGATTATGGTGATGATTTTAATCGTACTACGGCAGAAACACAACGAAACAAAAGTCACCGGGTTTATCGAGCAGCTCACCACCATCAACGAAATGTCGGCAACCGTGGGTTTGTATTTTCTCACCATCGGAACTTTTCTGGGGGGTGTGTGGGCTAACGAAAGCTGGGGCCGTTACTGGGGCTGGGACCCCAAGGAAACCTGGGCGCTGATT
>JAJUGS010000152.1 GCA_029265875.1 Prolixibacteraceae bacterium | reverse complement strand
GAATATTGTCAGTTTACTTATTGTGGTTTCTTGATTTTACAAATTCTTTTATTTTTTCAATGAGTTCATTTTTATTCACTGGTTTTGAAAGGTAATCATTGCAACCAGCTTCGAGGGTTTTTTCGCGGTCGCCTGCGAGGGCAAAAGCTGTTTGTGCAATAATATGCACCTGGCTATTGAATTCCCTTATTTTTCGGGTGGCCTGGTAACCATCCATCACAGGCATCCTGATATCCATCAATATTAAATCTAATTCATGATTGTTTTTGCATAATTCAACCGCTTCTTCTCCATTTGCCGCATAAAGTATATCACACGGAATTTCAATGAGGACCGCTTTCAGGTATTGATAAGCAATAGCATCATCTTCGGCAATCAGAATTTTCAGTTTTTCAAAAGTTTCCTTTTTTTCTTCTTTTGGCACGATTTCAGGTTCAGGATTAACCTGGTCTGCCGGTTCGGTGGCAGGTATATAAAACCTGAAAGTAGAACCAAAACCTACTTTTGACTCAAGTTCCATTTTCCCGCCAAGCATTTCAACATAGGCTTTTGCAATGGTTAAACCCAGGCCCGACCCCTGGTAAGCCCTTTTGTCGCCCACATCGGCCTGTTCAAAACGGTTAAAAACAGCCGCCTGCCTGTTTTCCGGAATCCCGATACCGGTATCTTTCACATAAAAAAACAATTTGTTGTTTTCCTTGTAAGACCCTATTTCAACACTTCCTAAATCGGTGTATTTCAATGCATTTTTTATGAGGTTTGTAAGAACGGAATCTAATTTTACCACATCGGTCAAAACCAGGGCTTCCGATTGCTGTAGCTGATCGTTTAAGATAAATTTCAGTTTTTTTTCCTCGGCTTCGGGCTGGAAAAAAGAATACTGTGAAAAAAGTATTTCCTTCGCGCTGGCAGGTGTTAACACCACTTGCATCTGTCCGGTTTCAATTTTCGAAATATCAATCAGGTCGTTTACCGTGTTCAGCATTCGCTGTCCGCTTTTCTGTATAATTTTAATAAAGTTTTGTTTTTCTTCGCCCGAGAAATTTGAATCGCTCAGGAGTTCAGTAAAGCCCAGAATCCCGTTCATGGGAGTTCTGATCTCGTGGCTCATGTTTGCCAGGAATGCCGATTTGAGGCGGTCGCTTTCTTCTGCTTTTTCCTTGGCTGCTGTCAGCTCTTCAATTATTTTCTTCTTTTGGGTGATATCTTCCTTGATGGCCACGAAATGTGATATTTCGCCATATTCATCGGTTACGGGAGAAATATTCACATCTTCCCAAATTAACTTTCCTGATTTTGTTTTATTCAGCAATTCACCTTTCCAGTCCTTACCATGTAAAATATTTCCCCAAAGTTTTTTATACAGATCCGGCTCATGATGCCCCGATTTCAGGATTCTCGGGTTCTGCCCGATTGCTTCTTCGCGGGTATAGCCGGTAATCTCTGAAAAAGCGGCATTTACATATTCTATTTTGCCCTGCTTGTCAGTGATTACTATACTTACCGGGCTTTGTTCAACAGAACGGCTGAGGAGCCGGAGTTGGTGCTCGGCCATTTTTCGTTCAGTCAAGTCGATATCGATACAATAGACTTCTGACTGGTTATTTGGCAAACTGATAATGGTATAACTCGAATAAACATGTATGGTTTCGCCATTTTTTCTTTTCAATTCCTTTTCTTCTGCCGGCGCCGGAATACCGGTTTCAAACATTCTGCGCGTTTCGGTTTTAACGTTGGCTACTTGTTTTTCGGGAATTATCAGGTCGTAAAAATTATTGCCGATTGCCTCTGAATCGGGGTATCCGTAAATTATTTCGCAGGCTTTATTCCAGAATATTATTTTACCATCGCTGTGAAACCCATGCACGGCTACATTGCTGACACTTTCAAATATCATCCTGAAACGCTGTTCACTTTCTTTCAGCGTGAGTTCTGCTTTTTTGCGCTCGGTGATGTCGCGGACCACTGCTGTAAAAAACATTTCACCCGACGATTCCCAGTTTGCCAACGATAATTCGATTGGGAAATGTTTATTTTCTTTATGAACACCCTCGAACTCGATTGTTTTCCCCTCAAAACCTTTTCCATCCAAAGTAACCTGTTCCCTGATCCAATTTTGCTGCTCGTCGGTAAAAATGCCAGGCAGGACCATTGCAATATTTTTGCCGGCTATCTCATCTTCAGTATAACCAAACATTTTCTCGGCACCCGAATTCCAGCCAATTATTGTACCCTGCGTATCAGCCGAAATAATGGCGTCGATTGCTGACTGTAAAACCGACCTGAATTTATTTTCGCTTTCGCGCAATTGCTGTTGAATCTTTTCTTTTTCGCGACGGTCGTTGCTTTTTTCAATGGCTTCGAGTATGGCAAATGGCAGCCTTTTGATCTGTTCTTTAATTACATAATCGTTTGCACCGGCTTTCATGCAGGCAACTGCAGTTTCTTCGTTCATTGAGCCGGTTAACACAATGAAGGGAAGAAACAGGGAGTGTGTCCTTGTTATGGTAAGGGCAGTCATCCCGTCAAAAGCCGGCATCGAATAGTCAGAAACAACAATATCGGGCTTAAATTCAACCAGTTCTTTCCTGAAATCATTTTCTTCCATGACGACCCGAAAATCAAATTCGATTTTCTCATTCCTGATTACCCGCAGCGCCAATTCTGCATCGGTAGCCAGGTCTTCTGCAAATAATATTTTAATCGGTTTTGTTTCTTTCATAATGCGGTTACTGGTTTTATCATTTCTATTTGGGTTGTTGGTTCAATAACAGCCAGTACATTCCCAACTTGTTAACTGCATCAACAAATTTCTCGAATTCAACGGGTTTCACGATATAGCTGTTAACGCCTAGTTGATAACTTTCCACCAGGTCTTTTTCTTCTTTTGATGAAGTAAGAACAATAACCGGAATAACCTTTGTTTCAGGATTTTCCTTGATTTCTTTCAGTACTTCAAGCCCGCCGATTTTTGGCAATTTCAGATCGAGCAGTACCATCCTGGGGCGCACGCAGGTTTTCCTCAGGTTATATTTTCCTCTTGAGAACAGAAATTCGAGGGCTTCTTCCCCATCGGTCACAACGAATACTTTATTTGCCAGGTTGTTCCGCTTTAATGCCCGTATGGCCATTTCAGCGTCATTCGGATTATCTTCCACGATGAGGATATCCACTTCCATTAATGCTTCTTCCATAACTCAGGTTTTTAGTCAGTTTATTTGATTTGAACGGGGAACTGTAAAATAAAAAGTTGCCCCTTTGTTTATTTCACCTTCGGCAGCTACACTGCCGCCGTGTAAACCCACAATTTGTTTAACAATGGCTAATCCAACTCCTGTTCCTTCGAACTCATTCTCGTTATGCAAGCGCTGAAAAACACCAAATAGTTTTGAAACATAGCGCGGGTCGAATCCGGCACCGTAATCTTTTATAAAAAATCTGTAATTGTCGTCTGATTCAGTGACCCCGATCTCTATTTTTTTCAATTCTGATTTTGAACTGTATTTTATAGCATTATGAATCAGGTTTTGCCATACCTGTTTAAACAGGTTCATGTCGCATTTTACAACTGGCAATATCTGAACATCGATTTCAAAATCATTAATCGGGAAATGCTCCCTGATTTCGGAAATTATAGTGTTAATAAGTGTATTGAAATCAACATTTTCAAGTCGTTTTTCCGTACGCGAAATGCGCGATAACAATAGCAAGTCGTTAATAAGCTGGTCCATACGATTTGCATTTTGCCTGATAACCTGGATAAAACGTTTACCTTCGCCATCGAGTTTATCGAAGTAATCATCGTATAAGAATCCGGCAAAACCATTGATTGCGCGCAACGGGGCCCTTAAATCGTGTGAAACTGAATAGGTAAAAGCATCGAGTTCCTTGTTCGATTTTTCAAGTTTACGCCTTTCTTCTTTTAATTCGGCTGTAATGCGGTTTAAATCTTCGACCATATACAGTAACGCTTTCTGGCTTTTTGCCAGTTTCTGAACTTTTTCTTCCAGTTCTGCGGTACGTTGTGCCACTTTTACTTCCAGCTCCGACTTTAGCTGGATCAGTTCATTTTCGGCCTTTTTCCGTTCTGTTATGTCTCTGAATGTTATTACACCTCCTGTTAATATTTCTCCTTCAATGATGGGAAATGAAGAGTATTCAACCTGAAAATTTGTATTATCCGAACGCCAGAAAATGTCATTATCAACGCTGATACCAATCCCTTTTTTCAAATTCTGTGAAATAACGCAATCCTCAATATGGCATTTGGTCCCGTCGGATTTTGTGTGGTGAATTAAATTATGAACATTTTTACCGATTAAATCATCAGGCGTTTTATATCCAAGAAGTTTCAATGCCGATTTATTGACAAATGTGCAATTGTTATCTATATCAACCCCATAAATTCCTTCGGCTGTTGAATTCAGTAACAACCTGATTTGTTGTTCACTGTGTTCAAGCAGATGTTGTTTTTCCTTTAAATTATTCAGGGTGTGCTGATGTTCGGCAAACTCCTGATACAAACGGGTTGTCCTGCGTTTTATTTCTCTTCTGAGGAAAATAATCCACAGTAAAATCATGACAATTATCAGGGGGACCAGAATAATTAACATTGTACGTCCAACATCCTTAAAATTTACCTCCTCCAGGAATACCGGGCCAAACCATTTTTCCCTGATTTTTTCGAATGTATTATCGGCAATAATTAAAGAGAGGCCTTCATTCAGTTTGCCCAGCAGTTCAGTATCACCTTCCCTGACTGCAATACAAAAATCCTGGCGGAACCCGGTTTCAATATTCAGGGGCACAATCTTGCGTTTCAGTTTCAGCCTGTTAATTATTTTCAACCCGATTATTTTTTGGGTAATTACTGCATCCCCCTCTCCGTTTACAAGCAATTTAAATGCTTCTTCAAAAGTATTTGTGGTTAAAATATTATCTGACAGTTTTGCCCTTCTGACAAATTCTTCAGCGTTATCGCCCTTCATAACCAGAATCTTTTTGTTTTGAAGGTCATTTAACGACTGAATGCTTTGATTGGATTTCAGGGTAAAAACGGCCCCGTTTAAAGTAAGGTAAGGCAGTGTAAAGTCAAAAACTCCTTCTCTTTCGGGTGTGCGCCCCACAACGGGTAATGCATCAATACGGCCTTCGATAAGATCCTGTTTAATTGTATTCCATAACCCGATTTTTATCTTCACCTCCAATCCGGCAGCCCTTGCAGCCGCTTTAAATACATCAATGGCAAAACCTTCGGCATTGCCATTTTCGTCGATCGAACAATAGGGTGGATAATCGGGTTCGGCTGCAATTAAAATAGTGTCGGTTACCGGCTGGTTAAAATGGGCACTGTCTGTTTTATGCGCAATAGCAAGTCGGGGCAGTACGAGCAAAAACACAACAAATACTAACCCCGGCAGGCTTAGAAACGGATTATACCTGTTGCATAGGCTTTTAAATAGTCTGAGTATTACTCTCATTATTAAGCTGTTTTTTTTAAAAAAAATCAATTTCTTTGCGCAATACTTCCATCCTGAGTTCCCTTTCAATTGTTACCTGTGAAAAATGCGCAAGCTCACCGATTTGTTGATTTAATTCTTTGGCCTTTTCAATTACCTGCTTTCCGAAAGAACCTTTTAACCGTTGTTTTTTATCGTTTAATTTTATCAGGCCAGTAATACCAAGGAAGGTAGAAAAAACCTGCCAGGGTTTATCATCTGTCTCCCTGAAAACGGGAATTGAGTTCACTATTAACCACACCTGCGGGGCTGACTTTGGATTATAAATTTCCATTATAAAATTTCTCACCTTGGCCCCGTTTTTCAACGCCAGCATTGCCGGGTGTTTTTCTCCCGGTAAATCATTGCCATCCATATCGACAGCCTTCCAGCGCGGATCAATTGACGATCTTCCCTGCATCTGTTCAAACCACAGTCCCAATAATTCTTCTGCTGCCGGATTAACCTCTATTATCTTCCCATCACTATCCTGATATACAACGCCCTGAGCCATTGATCTGAAAAGGTTCAGATATTTTTCCCCGCCCATATTAATTACTTTTTCTGAATCATCAATTAATGTTTTTTGTCTATCGATAATATTCCCAAGGTAACGCGATATAAAAGTAGCTAAAATCCCCACAGTCAGCGCGATGATAATGCTGATTGTGGTGGTAATAATTACTGAACTTTTATCAACCTCTTTAAATGAAAAAAATAAAGATACCTGGATTAAAATAATGGGGATTATTGACAACGGGAAAATAAACCTGAGTAAAATACTGTGCGTATTGCTCAGGCTTAAAAACTTTACCGGGAAATATTCGCGTTTAATTGTCATTACCGCGACCGAAAACAGTAAAAAATTCATGGATGTTGAAACTGCCATGGGGATTATGTTTTCCATTGAATATAATACCGGCTTTCCGTATAGATAACCAAGCAAGAAAATATAGCTAATAAACAATATCAGCAGGCTCAAGGAGCCACTTAAATACGATGTTAATTTCCATTTAAATACATGTGTTTTATGACCGAGATAAAGCAACAGATCAATTGCAGCAAGGATAAACAAAAAGCTCGTTGCCGGAGATATCCGGAATACCGGAATACCATTATTGACCGTGTGAATGGGGAAAAAAACGTCTTCAATTTTCCAATTTCCTGCAACACTAAAATCAGTTAATAATATTGCACTTAAAATCAGAATAACAGTTAAAATTGAATATACAATAATTGATTTTAAAACAGTTACATTCTTATTAATCAAAATCATAGCGGCAGAAAGGAACAAAAAACAAGTGGCCGTAAGTGGTGCCATCGGAATATATTTCCTGCTCAGGCTACTGATAAGGGTTATTTCAGAATAATAGCTTACAAGCCCCAGTACCGATAGAAATATAATCCCGGAAATGCAAATCCAAATACATGTTGCTGATTTCATTTTTTACACCTTTTAGTACCAACACACATTTTGCTTACTTATTTCTGCTTTTCTTCAACAATTCAATCTCTTCGGTCAATTCCTTAATTCGGTATTCCCGGTTTATTGTGGCTTCGTAAAAGCGTTCCAACTCTTCAATTCTTTCCTTTAATTCGCTGGTTTTTTCATTTACAAGGTTTTCGAGCCCTTCATTCAACTCCCTGATTTGTTTTTCAGATATTTTTCTGTTCACAATTTCGCCGATCAGGTTAGCCGAAGCTTTGAGCCTTTTCTTTGCCAAATCGATTATGTAGAAAGGCCTGGTCTCGTATTCTGTGGCCAGTTTTACGAGTTCCCCAACCGGAACTTTATAAGCTTCGGCTATTTGCATAAGTTTTTTATTATCAGTGGGAGGATTTCCATAACCAAAATTCAAGGCCCCGATTGTCTGGTTGTTGGCAGTAATTGGCAGCGAATATAGCCTGATGCCTCCTTTACATTCGATATCAACCGGGGCATTGGTTTCCATTGTTTTTAAAGAAGCGTCGTGCCAGCATGATTCGTGACAGTGCCATTTACCTGAAGTCAGGGCTGATTTGTTATCATCGGTATTACACAATCTTCGTGAAGCTTCATCTAAAAACCTGCACCATCCCGATGAGAAAATTCCCAAAGCATAATCACCATTTTTTTCATATATAGTAGTTGATGTTTCGAGCAAACTCAGATAATCATTTACAATTTCTGTCAAAACTTCGTACCCAACAGAATTCAGTATTAACCCATCTTTGTTCAATTTAGTGAGATCGCCGTACGCGGGTGTATGAGTCTCCTGAATTGAATTGGTAGCAGTTGATTTTTTAGTTAACATCCATTCTAACCGGCGTAATTCTTTTTGAGCATTATATTTATCAGTCAGGTCGTTACAAATAACATAAAATTTGTTATCGGCAACAGCCACCCTGAAATCAATTTGTTTCACCGACCCGTCTTTACACCTTACCGGATACTCAAGAAACGGATGCCTTTCACCTCTTTTCACGAGTGAAATTGCACTCATCCAATCCTGTTTTGCCTTTTGCCTGATTGCTTCATCAGGATATGCCTGCAATCTCCATTTCTCAAGGTCAGTAACATCCTCCAATGTATAGCCAAACATCTCGGTAAAAAATTGATTGATGTATTCGCCTTTCTGATCCATATCAATAATTACAATCCCCACAGGGGCTGAATCAGCCAGCATCCTGAACCTTGTCTCACTCTGGGTCAATGCTTCCAGCATATTTTTATGATCGGTTATTGTTTCAGTAAACAATAAGAGCCCTCCAATTACATTTTCCGATTCATACCACGGAATTACCTCCCATTTCAGCCATTCCCGGCTACCATCGGGCAAAACAAAAAAATCTTCATCCTGATGCTGAGGTTTACCTTTTAAGCAGTCGTTGTGTACTTTCCTCCATCGCTCAGGTATGTCTGGAAAAATATCGTAATGACATTTCCCTTTCAGGTCGATATCATCCAGGTTGTTATCGATCCTGAACCGCTTGCTAACCAGAATATACCGCATCTGGGCATCAAACATTGCGATGGCTGCTGGCGCGTGTTCAACAAACAATTCTAAAATACGCTGATTATGGAGCAATGCATCCTGGGCTTCTTTTCGTTCAGTAATATCCTGAATTGTGCCAATCATCAATAATAATGTTCCGTTTTTATCGAACTCAAGCCTACCCAGGCCATGCACCCAGCGGGAACTTCTGTCGCTGATCCGCTCAATTTTGTATATTTTGTTAAAATCCTTTTTCCAGCCCGTAACTTCTGTTATAAAATAGTTCATCATTTCGGTGCGCCAGTCAGGGTGTATGATTTCGTTCCAACCTTCAATTGTATGTGGAAATTGCTCATCAATACCAAAAATACTGTCGAGCACTTCCGAACTTTTCCAAATACCGGTTTTAAAATCAAGGGTATATGTACCTATCCCTGCAACTTTTTGCGATTCTCGCAATATTCTTTCGCTTTCAATGAGTTCAACCTCCATTTGTTTGCGATTGGTGATATCAATCACTGTTCCGTAACCCGAAACCGTTTTTCTGCTATTTTCAGAAAACTGAAATTCAAGACGAATATTGATTTCGAGCCAATGAACGGACTGATCGGGATGAATAACCCTGAATTCGGTCCTGAACTTTCCTTTACTTTCGGGGTTACTCACTATATCCACCTCAAGTTTAAGCCTTGTAATATCCTCCGGATGAATCTTTTCCGATAATTCAGGAATCGAAATCTCTTCTGATTTTATGCCGAAGTGTAGTTGCGCCCAATCGTTCAGATAAATCACATTTTTGATTATATCATATCTCCAGATTCCCATTTCGGCAGCCTCATTGGCCATCAATAACAGCTCTGATAATTCGGTTAATCTTTTTTCAGAAAGTTTCCGTTCATGAATGTCGGTGTGCGTGCCAACCATCCGCAAAGGTTTCCCCGATTCATCGCGGGTTACAATCTTTCCCCTGTCAAGGACCCATTTCCAACTGCCGTTTTTACATTTTAACCTGTGCTCGTTTTGGTAATAAGGCGTTTTTCCGTCAATATGGCTTTTAAGGTCATTTAATGCTTTCTCCAGATCGTCGGGGTGCACTCTCGATTGCCATTCCGAAAAATCATTTTGAATTTCGTCGGGGTTATAACCTAATTGGGCTTTCCATTGGGTTGAGAATATTACGCGGTTGGTTTCAATAAACCAGTCCCACACACCATGATCTGCCCCTTCTAACGCGAATTGCCAGCGTTCATCACTCTCCACCAGTTCTTTTTCAATCTGCTTTTTTTCTGTAATATCTATCGAAGTGATCAAGACCCCATCAGGAACAGGTTGAAAATGCAACTCATAATCGCCTTTTGACCCGTTTGGAAATTCGAAAGATACAACAAGCTCATCGTTTGTCCGTTTATTGAGGGTGCTTTTAATTTTCTTGTAAATTTCAGTGTTTTCAATATCAGGCCAAACGTCGGTAAAGCGTTTTCCTAACAGTTCAGACGCCGGTCGATGGTTTTGACTTTCAGCGGCTGGATTCACGTATAAATACCGCCAGTCAAATCCGATTATCTGACAACCTTCCATCATCGAATCAAGTACTAACCTGAAATTTTTGTTCTCAGTCATTGGTTTGACACCGTAAGTTTCGCCACCTGATTTTAAAGTACTTTTCAGCAGGTGATTCTGCTTCTGAAGGGTTTTTACTAACGTCAAAACCTGGATTTCATTAAAAGGCATCGTTAAAACCGCATTTATCCAATCGCTGATTTCATTTGCTTTTTGTACCTGCTCCAAACTTTCAGCAAGAATCAACACAGGAATCGATTTATTTTCAGGATTTTCTTTAATTGCTGAAATTAACTGTAAATCATTTTTTTCAAAACGATTACAAACAATTAACCAACATTCTGAAAGATTGCCCGTAAAGTCGGATATTTCGGGGAAAAAGGTACCAGGAAATTCATTTTCAACAATTTGCCTGAACCGAGTAATTTTCCCGTCATGTATGTCTGAAATCAGTATTTTATTCATAAGTTTCATTTAGGTTTGTTATAAAACACTGAAAATAAACCTCTAACCTCAATCGACTCTTAATATCGAATTACGTCAGAAATCAAAAGCTTAGTCCATACTTTGTAATAAATCTTACTGTAATAAAAGCTTTAAAAGATAATAATTCTTTTTCATAAATGTCCTATTTTATACATTATTGACACGAAACCAAATAAATACTGAATATTACGTTGATGGTCTGGTTGGGTAAAGTTTCATAAAGCAGGGATATTAAAAAAGGCAATCGGATTGACTGCCTTTTTTGATCAATTAAAAAGTTAGAAATTTATTGCTTCTTCGCCACTACATTCCCCATAATACTCAATATAACCTCTGAATTCTTTGCATTGGAGTTAACGGTTATCGATTTATGGAAACTACCAACAATATTGGTATTGTAAACTACTTTTATAGCCCCTTTTTCACCGGGGAGTATTGGTTCTTTAGGCCAGGTTGGAACCGTACAACCACACGATGCCCTGACATTACTTAAAACGAGCGG
>JAJUGS010000268.1 GCA_029265875.1 Prolixibacteraceae bacterium | reverse complement strand
CGAATCAAAAAAAGTGGTGGATGGCGAAATCCTGAACCATATCACCCAGAAAATAGTGACCGTTAAAGCCCACCCAACACCCAAAATGATGGAACTTATCGCCAAATTAGAGTCACCGCACTAAAAGGGACAAGTCAGGATACAAATCAAT
Organism: Prolixibacteraceae bacterium; assembly: GCA_029265875.1. Taxonomy (GTDB): domain Bacteria; phylum Bacteroidota; class Bacteroidia; order Bacteroidales; family Prolixibacteraceae; genus Draconibacterium. The sequence goes on along the minus strand of JAJUGS010000268.1, from coordinate 5,343 downwards.
TCCTGCCTGACGAAGCGAATAAGTCCCCAATAAAACAAGAACATTCACTATTATCAGGTTTTTCACCACCACCGGAATGGAACTCATAAAAGTTGGTCGATAATTCATGCCTCTAATTTATTTATCTTATTTATGGCTTGTTACAAGAGCCAGACCATTATATCATTTTTGCAAAATAACGACAATCTGTCACTTCAGAAAACTTTTTTCAATATCGGTAACCGGAATGATGTGCAGTACCCTTTTACCATCGGGCGAAAAATTGGGTGTGGAGCAGGCAAACAATTCATCAATCAGGTGAATAATTTCCTCTTGTTTCAGTTCGGTACCGTATTCGAGTGCCGAAGCTTTTGCCAGCAAACCGGCAATCTGTTCCTTTGCCCGCGAACGTGTGTCCACCTGCAAAGTTTTGAATTCTTCCAGCAGCTTTTCCACCACCTGCAAAGGTTCCGTTTTATCTGTCAAAACCGGTGTTCCGCTGATGAGGAAGGTGTTTTTGCCAAACTCCCGGATATCGAAACCCAACGCCGTCAAATCGGAAAGAACACTCACAAGAATAGCTGCATCAGCAGGATTCAGTTCAAAAGTCTGCGGGAACAAAAGTTGCTGGCTGGCCACCGATTCTGATTTCAGCGCTTCCAGAAATTTCTCGTACAAAATCCGCTCGTGGGCCCGTTTCTGGTCAATCACCATCAACCCCGATTTTACAGGTGTCAGAATATATTTTTGCTTCAACTGAAGTGTTTTCTTTCCTGAAAACTGTTCCGGAGGACCGTCAAAAATTTTCTCTGTTTCTTTTTCAGATTGAGGTTCAGGGATTTCGGGCCTGAGTTTTAATTGTGTTCCGGTGTACAGATCTTCCCAGCGGTCGAGGTTCTTTTTCGCCACCGGGTTTTTCGGATAACTTCCTGAAACAGGTTGTCTTTCAGTCTCAAACGGGTTGTAATCAGGGTTGATCCTGATTTCAGGGAACTGAATTTCATCAAAAGATTTCGGGGGAAGCGGGATATCGATACTGCCACTCTGGTCGAAATCGATGGACGGAACCACGTTGTTTTTGCCCAAAGCCTCGCGCACGGCAGCGTGCAGAATAGGCCAGATATCGCGTTCGTTTTCAAATTTTATTTCGGTTTTGGTGGGGTGAACATTGATATCGATATTGGCAGGGTCGGTTTCGAGAAAAAGAAAATATGCCGGGAAAGCATCGGCTGGCAGAAGTTGCTGGTAGGCCTGCATCACCGCTTTGTGAAACCACGGGTGCCGGATGTACCGGCCATTCACAAAAAAGAACTGTTCGCCCATTGTTTTGCGGGCAAATTTGGGTTGCCCCACAAAACCGAAAACCTTTACGATACTTGTTTCCTCATCAACTGTAACCAGGCTCTGGTTGATGGCCTTTCCGAAAAGATCGACAATCCGTTTGCGGTGATTCGCTTTCGGAAGTTCGTAAACCGGCGAGTTATTATGAAAAAGCGAGATTTTGATGCCGGGGTTCGGAATCGCCACCCGCTGAATTTCGCTGATAATGTGTTTCAGTTCGGTGGTATTTCCTTTTAAAAATTTCCTGCGTGCCGGAACATTGAAAAACAGGTTTTTAATCTGAAAACTGGTTCCGTTGGCACAAGCCACAGGTTCCTGCTTAATTACTTCGGACCCAACAATGTGAATAAAAGTTCCCACTTCATCTTCCACCCTTTTGGTGCGCAGTTCCACATCGGCAATGGCAGCAATCGAAGCCAGTGCCTCGCCCCTGAAACCCATCGTGCGGATATTAAACAAATCGTTGGCAGAGGTGATTTTTGAGGTGGCGTGTCGTTCAAACGACATCCGCGCGTCGGTGGGCGACATGCCACAGCCGTTATCGGTAATCTGGACAAGCGTCCGTCCGGCATCTTTTACATGAACCAGAATTTCGGTAGCGCCGGCGTCGAGCGCATTTTCCACCAGTTCCTTCACCACCGATGCGGGGCGCTGAATTACTTCACCAGCAGCAATCTGGTTGGCAACCGAGTCGGGTAAAAGCTGAATAATGTCGCTCACTTGCTCCTGAAAATTGGGATTAAAACAATTTATCGGCAAACAGGATGATTGCAAACACAAGAGCAAGTATCAAAACCATCCAGATCAGCCTGCGCTGTTGTGCTTTCCTCCCCTCTTCCATCGACCTTTCCCAACCTCCTGAACTACGAAACTGTCCTTTAATATTGGGCCTGTATTCGCCATTCCCGCTTTTCTTTTCCTCTTCCATTCCCAGTTCACGCCTTATGCGCTGTTCACGCGATTCACGTTCCTCTTTATCCGGATCGTAATAACGTGGTTTGATACTGAATTTTTTAGTGGCTGGTGTGTGAAAAAAATTGCTGATCATACTCAAACTGATTTTAAAGCACAAAGATACTTTTTCTTGCCGGAAATACGAACCGGTAAATTCTGTGCCAATTTAAAAATGAACTGACAAATCGAGAATTTTAAGCAGTTGCAGGTCATTCAGCAAAACCGGATTTCCTTTCATACTGCTGGCTACTTTTGCCTTTTCTGCCAGTATTGAAAAACTTTCGCGTGTTACATTCAATGCTGAAAGCGACGGAACTTGCAGTTTTTTAACAAGGTTTTCAATCCAATTTGTCCCATCTTCCGGTGTGCTGTTTTCATTTCCGGTCAGGATCACAGCCAGCCTGCGAAATCTTTCAAGTTTTTCTGTGTTCCCGTGATTTTGGAGAGTTTCGATATTTACTTTCATCACCGCCGGGAGCAGGCAGGCACAAACTGCACCATGCGGTGCCGGGAACATGCCACCCAGCGGTCCGGCAAAACCGTGTACAGCGCCCAATTTCCCGTTTGCAAGTGCAATGCCACCCAACATAGCCGCAAAGGCCATATTTTCGCGGGCTTCCAAATCATTACCGTTTAAAAATGCGCTTTCAAGAAAGCCCGAAATTCTTGTCAATCCGTCGGAGCAAATCATGTCGAGAAATGGATTTAAACTTGCTGAAACAAATGTTTCAAGCAGGTGTGTTAGGGCATCGATTCCGGTAAAGGCTGTCAGTTCAGGCGACATTTGCATCGAAAGTTGTGGGTCAATTACCGCAATTTTGGGGTACATCATCTCGCTGCGAAGGCTGACTTTAACACTGTGTCCGACCGATTTAATCACCGCATTTTTTGTCACCTCGGAACCTGTTCCGGCAGTTGTTGGAATGGCAATGCAGGGTAGCGGTTTTTCAGTAATTGGTTTGTTTTGGCCGATCACTTCCAGGTAATTGGTCAACTCACCCGGGTTGGTGGCCATTGCAGCAATGGCTTTGGCTGCATCGATGGCACTTCCTCCGCCCAACCCGACAATAACATTGCATTCTTGTTTTCTGCAAAGCCGAACCGCTTCAGAAATATTTTCAGTCTTGGGTTCTGAACCGATAGCAAAAATTTGGGTTCTTAATCCTTTTTCTTCCAGTGAAATGCAAAGCTCCTGCGAAAATCGTTGGCTGCCTCCGGTTACCAGCAGCACATTATTTCCCAAACCTGCTGCCAGAGCGGGAACATTCTCAAAAGCTCCGTTCCCAAAAATAATCCTCGTCGGGGAAGTAAGTTCAAAACTTAAACCCATCCTTCTTCATCGGGGAAAACATTGTAAAATTTCGTACTGAAACGGGGTTCTGCCATCATATGGTTCACTGCATCGCGCCAGCGCGTATAATGTTCGGTTTGTTTGTGTTTGCCCGGATCTTCGTAGGTTTTATACACTTCCACCAAAACAAAACGTGTAGGGTCTTCATGTTGCTGTACTATGTCAAATCGGGCAACACCAGGTTCCAGCAAACTTTCTTTGGCGTTTTCGATTGTGAGTGCTTTAAACTCTTCAACAAACTCTTCCTTTACATGAACAAAAACGTGCACAATAAACATAGTCCTTGAATTTTTAAAGTTGCAATATTAGATAAAAAGTAAATTGTTTTTCACCGTCAGAAGAATCTTCGCCAAACAAAATTTCATGAAAGAACTTTAAAAAGTGAAACGTTTTTTTGTGATATTCTATTATTTCTGTCTGAAAAATATCTGGATGGGAACTCCCGTGAAACTGAAATTCTCGCGCATCTGGTTTTCGAGATACCTTTTGTAAGGCTCTTTAATATATTGCGGCAGGTTGGCAAAGAATGCAAACGACGGGGTTGGCGAAGGTAACTGTGTTACATATTTAATGCTGATTGTTTTCCCCTTTACCGTTGGGGGACCATATTTTTCAATGGCCTCCAGCATGACTTCGTTCAATTCGGCAGTTTTTATTTTCTGCGACCGGCGTTTATAAACTTCCATCGCCGTTTCAAGCGCTTTGTGGATTCGCTGTTTGGTGAGTGCCGAAATAAATAATATCGGAACATCGGTAAACGGTGCAATTCTTTCCTGAATTGCTTCTGCAAACCGTTTGGTCGAGTGGGTGTCCTTTTCAACCAAATCCCATTTATTCACCAGAATCACCACCCCTTTTTTGTTTTTAACGATGAGCTGAAAAATATTAATATCCTGCGCTTCAATTCCGCGGGTGGCATCAATCATCAGTAAACAAACATCCGAGTTTTCGATGGTGCGGATCGACCGCAAAACCGAGTAAAACTCAAGGTCTTCGTGTACTTTGGTTTTTTTGCGCAACCCGGCTGTATCGACAATCATAAAATCGTAACCGAATTTGTTGTAGCGGGTATGGATCGAATCGCGGGTGGTTCCGGCTACATCGGTCACAATATTGCGTTCAACACCCAGCAGGGCATTCACAAACGACGATTTTCCGACATTCGGGCGGCCCACCACCGAAATACTCGGCAGGTTCAGCTCTTCAATTTCCTGATCCGATTTCGGAAAATTCTCCACCAGCGCATCGAGCATGTCGCCGGTTCCGCTCCCGGTAATCGACGAAATACAATAGATTTCGCCAAGGCCAAGGCTGTAAAACTGGTACGAATCGTCAATCCGCTGGTTGTTATCCACTTTATTCACCACCACCAAAACAGGCTTTTTACCTTTCCGGAGAATGGCCGCAATGGCATCGTCGAGGTCGGTAACGCCGGCTTCCACGTCGGTGAGGAAAATAATCACATCTGCCTCATCGATTGCCAGGTGAACCTGTTTATTGATCTCGGCTTCAAAAACATCATCCGAATTAATTACATAACCACCTGTGTCGATAACCGAGAATTCAATCCCGTTCCATTCGGCTTTTCCATAATTTCTGTCGCGGGTTACACCGGCTGTTTCGTCAACGATCGCCTTTTTTTGCTCAATCAAACGGTTAAAAAGGGTCGATTTGCCCACGTTGGGCCTGCCCACTATTGCTGCTATTCTGCTACTCAT
>JAJUGS010000357.1 GCA_029265875.1 Prolixibacteraceae bacterium | reverse complement strand
TACGAACTGTTTATGAAACGCGCAGGAAATTATGCCAATTTGTGGGATGCAGAAACCCAATTTATGCGACCCAAAAAAGCCGACGGAACTTTTCTGGAAGCGCTGAATGGCCGTGAACAGGAAATTGTAACCGAAGGAAACCATCATTATTACAAATATTTCGACCCGCTGCTGGTGGGCCGCCGCCCCAACCGGCATTACACCGAGTCGAACGCCTGGCAGTACATCTGGTCGGTACAGCACGATGTGCAGGGTTTGATTAATCTTTTTGGCGGGAACAAAGCTTTTACCGAAAAATTAGATACTTTTTTTGACATGGATGTGAATATCACTCCCCCGAAATATGTGGGTGTTGTGGGGACCATCGGGCAGTATGTACACGGAAACCAGCCGTCGCATCATGTGGCTTACTTGTATGATTATGCAGGCCAGCCCTGGAAAACGCAGCTCCGTGCCCGCCAGGTTTGCGAAGAGTTGTACCGCAGTGGCCCCGGCGGATTGTGTGGAAACGAGGACATGGGTTCTCTTTCGTCGTGGTATGTTTTAAGTGCCCTGGGCATTTACCCCGTGACACCCGGTTTGCCGGTTTATACCATAGGTAGCCCGGTTATGGGCGAGGCAAAACTCTCGCTGGCAGGCGGAAAATCGTTTGTCATCAAAGCGCTCAATAATTCAAAGGAAAATAAATACATCCAGTCAGCCACTTTAAACGGGCAGCCTTTTGACAGAACGTGGATTACACACGAAGAGATTACAAAAGGTGGCGAACTGGTTTTTAAAATGGGGCCGCAACCCAACAAAAAATGGGGAGTCGGCAAAAATGCCGTGCCGCCTTCGATGACAAATAAAAATTGATTTGGAAATATCACGTGAACAAAAAAATGGGTGAAATATCTTATCAATCCACCCATCTTAATTCCTTTAGCCATACTCGTTTGATTGACATTAAAAATGCTGCATTATTTTATTAGGACTCCCAATTACCTTCTCCAAAAAGTTTATAATCAGTATTTGGAGAATGGCTTTAATGTGCGTTTAATAATGTAATATTACGAATTGCTCGGAAGTCAATTTCACATGTTTATGAGCTGACCTAAAATCTCATTTGGGGATGATGCATCACCAGATAAATTAACCTGAACAAAATAATTATACCAACCGGAACCTTCAACAAGTTTTTCAAACTGGTTAACCATTTCCTGATTCGGAAATTTCCAAACGGCAAAAAAATCATAATCAGCCCGTTGATCTGTTGATTTTTCATTTGCACCCCAACATACAATCTCAACACCTCCTGCTATAAGGGTTTGGATGTGAGGGCCCAATTGATTCACATAATTGCTTCTCTCCTGTTGCGATAATTTTCTCCAGGACTCTTTTTCCTTCCATAATTCAATAAAACATTTCATGATATTAATTTTTGAGTTAATCGCTCTTAAATTATAAAAAGTATTTAAATTATGATTACTTGCATCAGTCTTATTTTTATGATTGTTATCAGTTAAAGTGTTCATTTTTAATAAATGCGTGCAATCTCTGGAATTTTCATTTGACATTGATAATACAACCATATCCGGATTTATTGATTTTCCTGACGGTTATTGGGCTACTGTTATCAGAGAACAAACAATACATTGATCCTGCTAAAATACAATTCAATTGATTTTCAGGGCTCTAAAGTATTAAATCTACAGTTATTAAAGGAATTATTTCCCATTCTTCTATTTCAGCCCAAACAATTCCACGGCATTGTCATGCAGCATCATATCCGCAAAACGTATGGCTTCTTCTTCTGAAAAATAACCGCATTTTACTTTTTCCACCAGCACATTCCCCACGATTTCCTTGGCAAAAAGCAGGTGCCCAAAAACATTTTCGATGTTGTGGTAATCGCCGCCAAAAGCCATGATTTTGTTCACCGGAACGGTTTCGAGCCATTCGTGCAGGTACCGTTCGCTGTACGAAGGAGAAATTATAAACAGCCAGCAAAGATCGATGTAAACATTCTGAAAGTTCTTGGCCAGGCTGGCCAGTTCGCTGCCAAACGGGTAGCCGCCGTGAAAAAGAACAAATTTCACATCGCGATATTGCAAAAACAGGTTGGCCAAAAGCGCGGGGTTGGCGTTTTAGATGATGTTGCCATCGCCGGCCTGCAGGCCTGTGGGAACCTGGATGGGTTTGTTGTATTTGCGCGCCAGGCCGATAACCCGGTGCATCATAAAATCGGAGAGTGCTTTTACCGCTTTCAGGTCAAGAGGTTTGTCGCTTTTAATTACTTTTTCGAAGTCGGCCTGTGCTTTTTCTATTGTGACATCTTCAAAACAAAGACTCCGGTGATAGGCATCGGCCACTTTTACGGCCACAAAGCCTTTTTCAAGCGCCCGTTCAAACTCTTTTTCAAGCGAGGCAACAAGGTCGTCAACCGATTTAATCGCGATTTTGTTTTGTTCGGCCAGCTTTTCAATATCGCTTTTCGAAGTTAACTGAGATAGTAAAACCGCTGAACATACCGGAATTTCGCCGGGTCGCCATAAGTTCTGTCGCTGCCATCCACAATTACAAAATCAGCCTTGCATTTTCCCTCCACCACATAATCAAACCAGTTGGTATTGTAAGCCTCTTTTATTTTAACCGAAAGCGGTTCCACGGTGGCTTCGTCCAGTTTATCAATCCCGAAAAGTTCTTTGATGGTGAGCAAAACAACCCGGTTGTAGGCTGTGTTTATCGATTTCTCCCAGTACGGTTTTACCAGGTTCCATTTTTGTAGTGCGGTTAGCGAAGTATCGCCCAGCATCCCATCGAAAACAGTTTTAGGCATTCCCGCCGATTTGATGTCATCGTCGGCATAATGATGCAACAGAAGTGTGAAGTCGCACATCGCATTTTTTGCAATTCCCGCCGGGTTCATCAGGTGTTCGTGGGTGTCCACAATCCGCAGGTTTTGGATGTGTTCGCGGATGCGTTGTTCGTAACCCGGTTCCGGGTCGGGGATAAATGCGAACCTGGGCATGTGCAAGGAATGAAAAGTTAATTAACAGGGTGAAAAGTTGAAGTTTTTTCATCGTTCTATCTATTTTGGGACTAAAGTCCATTGTTTTATCTTCTATTTTACCGTTGGCTTAAGCCAACGGTAATCAACTGTAAAAGAACCAGCTTCAGCCATATAATTTTAC
>JAJUGS010000124.1 GCA_029265875.1 Prolixibacteraceae bacterium | reverse complement strand
TAGTATATGATACTGTTTTATACCGATATAAAAATAAAATATGGGAACCCATTTATAAAAGCTGTAAACAGATTAATTTCTATTCAACAAAAAAAAGTATTTGTTTCAATGAAATCTCCTTGCCTGGGTTGGGAAATGGAGATATCCGTAGTTTCGACATTCTCCAATATGAACCTAAAGGTATCAGCTTGGCTGCTCGTGTCAGGGATGGGAAAATGGTTGAAAACCTGGGACTTTCGGATAGCCTTGTTTTTGTCCCCGTATGGCATTTCCAGGAACAATTCATAATAACGCCCGAAGGACTGCAATACGATGTTTTCGAAAACCTTACCAGCAGCAAAGCAATGTTTGATCGCGACGGCAAGCTTTGGGTTGGTACTGAAGAAGGAGTTTATCAACTCTTTGATGGTGCTTTTACAGCATACAAACAAGAATTCCTGCCACAAATTTGGGCCATTACCGAAGATAAAAATGGTAATCTTTGGTTTTTTTCCTATTTGAATGGCATTTACAAACAAGCAGAGTCAACGCTGAAACACTATCCCAACCATTTTATGAAGGAAGCAGCAAATAGTTATTTCCATCCTTCTACTGATATCAGGGGAAGAATTTTCATCCCAAATGCATACGGTATGTTGATGATTGATGAAAACCGGTTTGAACAAAAATCAGAACAACTTTACCTTACCACTTATTATGACTTAGAACGCGACCTGATTTGGGGAGGTACAAGAGAATGCGCAGTTGCATTCGATGCCAAACGGAAAAAAGTGCGCAACATTGACCAATCACTTGGTCTTGATGTTGGAAACAACGTACTGACAATCAACAAAGACCGGCAAGGTTTTTACTGGTTTGGCGGAGGCTCCGGATTAGCCAGGTATAACTGGGATACCAACCAATTAAAAAACTATCGCCCCAAAGCGAATATTTTTGGAGTTTACTCACAATGTACCGATTATAAAGGCCGTACCTGGTTTGGTACTAAAGATGGATTATATTTTTACGATTCAAAGGCTGATTCTCTGTTAAAGGTTAACCGCGAAGAACTGTCGGATGTTGTAAATATGGTGGCTACAATTGACAGCAGTTGGCTGATCGCCAGTCAACCCTATGGCATTTACCTGATGGATTTGCAACGCTTTTACCGTAACAGAGAAGTTGTATTGCATTTGTATAACGAAAAAAACGGGTTTACGGGCATTGAACCCGGTCAGGATGGGGCATTTACCGATTCAAAAGGAAATATATGGATGACCACCAGTACCGAACTGATGAAACTTGACCCGGGAAAGTTAGCATTCGGGAAGAATACCTTTACCATAAGAATTGACAAATGTAACGGACAAAAACTGCCCTTCTCGGCCAAAGAAATTAAGCTGCCGGGAAATCAGAGCTCAGCTGTTATAACTTTCGATGCCATTTGTTTCAGCCGGCCTAACCCGGTTGAATATTCGTGGAAACTTGACCGGGATTCAGCCTGGTCGTCGTGGCAGGTCGAAGATTATGCCGTTTTATCCGGCTTGCCCGATGGAGAAAATACACTTTATGTAAAAGCAAGAATTAAAGGACTACCTGTGGATGTATTGCCACTTGCACAGATAAAAGTAGTGGTTGATATCGCCATTTATCGTCAACCCTGGTTTTTCCCGACACTGTTTCTGATTGTTTCACTCCTTGGAATTTTGCTGCTTTTTTCAGCAATCTTAAAAACTAAAAAGGCCGCAAGAGAAGCAAAAGTATTCCAGGTACAGGCTATTCAATCGCAAATGAACCCTCATTTTATTTTTAACGTGCTGGCATCCCTGCAATCGATGATCCTGAAGGCGAATATTTCAAAAGCCAACGATTACCTGGTAAAACTGGCCGATTTGATTCGCGGATTTCTGGAAGCTTCGGCTGGTACCGGCACCTTAAAAAATCCAAAATCGGCAGAAGGACAAGTTACGATTACAGAAGAGCTGAAATTGCTTTCTGAATTTGTGGAATTTCAGCAAATTATTCATCCAAACCGGTTTGATTTCGAACTTATAATCCATCCAAATGTCGATGTTGAACAGGAAATGGTCCCACCCATGTTGATACAGCCATTTGTTGAAAATGCCATCAGACATGGTATTTTGCCTTCCGACAGAAAAGGATTACTACAGCTTACAATTACCAAAACAGAAAATTCAATAATCATTGAAATATCAGACAATGGTGTGGGCATCGAAAAGGCGGGTAAATTGATTGAAAAATCGCCCATGCGTTATACTTCGAGAGGAAAAGAGTTAACACTGAAAAGGATTGACCTCCTGAACCAGTTGGGTTTCAGAATAGAAATGGAAACAAAAAGCGATAGTACCGGGACAATCATCAAACTGATCATTTTCAAATGAAAGAATCATTATTAAAGGCTGTGATAGTTGAAGATATGGCCGAATATATCGGCACCATCGAGTTACTGGTAAAAGAAGTGGCACCATCGGTAACCATTGTCGGGAAATCCTCAACGCTTTCCGAAGCAGAAAAAATTATCAAAGAAGAATTGCCGGATGTGGTATTTCTGGATATTCAGTTCGAAAGAGAAGGAAAAACCTGTTTTGATTTATTGGAGAAATTTAAAAATGATAAAAGGTATAATTTTCAGATAATCATTATTACAGCTCATTTCGAAAGACAGTATTACGCAAAGGCCTTCGAATACAAAGCCATCCATTTTCTCGAGAAGCCATTGAATAAAATAAAACTCTCTGAAGCCATTGACAGGGTGAAAGAAACGGTTATCGATTATAAATTGAATTCTCTCGCTTCTCTTTTTCAGTCGGAATTAGGTGCGTTTAAATCCGATGCAAAGTCACAGAAAATAAGTATCGAAGGAGTGCTGTTCAGTGAAATTGTGGATGTTAATGAAATATTGTGGATAGAGGCAGATGCAAGAAAATCAAATGTTTACCTTCACAATGGGCGTAAAATTATTTCAACTGACAATCTGGGTGTTTTGGAAAAAAAACTGGAGAAACCCGGTAAATTCATCCGAATAAACAGAAGCGAAATAATCAATATTGAATACGTTTCGCGTTATTCGAAAAAAGAAAGAATGGCTGTATTAAATGGACCCGCCAATAAGTTTTTTATTTCGAAAGAAGTTTTTCCTGTTTTCCTGTCGAAACTGAAAAATTAGGTTCCAGAAGTTGATGTTGTTTCAGAAATTTCAGGTTGCTTTTCAAAAGAACAGTAACGCCTGAAATCTGAATTCATTTATTCAACTGAGGTTTATTTCACCAAATACTCATAAACCAACACTCCGCCAAAATGAGCCGTTAAAAGTAAAAGAGTAACTGTAAACGTATTTAATGCAAACGACAGCCATTTCAGGTTGGTTTCTTCCTTTCTCTCCAATTTCAGGTAAATCATCAACGCTGCATTTACAAGTGCTGCAAAAACGGTAAGTTCTGCAAATAATTCGTGCCTGTTATGGATCAAGGTCGCTTCAGGTGGCACGGTCCCTGTTAAAAATGCCCCACTGAAATAGGCGGCAAATGCCGACAGCGACCCAACAGTTACCAGCCAGAAATGGAATTCTTTCAGAAGAGGTTCTTTTTTGAAAAACAGGAAAATAATCTCGGCCAAGTATCCGGCAAAAATCAGTGCAATGGGAAAATGAACCACCATCGGGTGAATATGATCAGTAGAAAACATGCTGTTTTGTTTTGATTTTTTCCGAATGTAACGAATTGATGGCTGAAATTGTTGACAATTTTTATTTTGAATCAAATCAGACATGAATAAAACGAAAAAACCCCGGCAAATCCGGGGTTTCGTTTCCTTTTCAGGAATATTTCAACGATTCCTACCCATGAAAATCGTTTTATATGCAACCTGATTAAAGGTTTACCACCTCGCCTGTTAGGGCCGATTTGTAAGCTGCATCCACGATGTCAAGAATTATCATTCCTTCTTTTAATCCCGGAACCGGTTGTTTCCTGGTCCTGATCGATTCAATGTAATGTTCCATCTGGCGTGTGTACATGGGTTGTTCGCAATGTTCGGTACGAACCGGTAATTTGGGTTCGAACCGGCCTGTGACATTTCCTGTTTTCAGTTTCAGGAAAGTAGGGAAAACACTGGCATAACCTTCGGTTCCGTACAAGCCGGTGCCTGCTTCGGGACCATCCATGTGTGGCTGCCACCAGCCACTTTCGATGATGGTTTCGGCGCCGTTGTTCCACGAAATCATGACAATTCCCGTGTCATCAACATCGTAATTGCCATAATATGTACCGATTTTGGCATACACTTTCACCGGTTTCGGGTCGCCCAAAAGGTAGCGTGCCGTGTCGATGGCATGAACCCCCATATCGGCCAAAGCGCCGCCACCGGCCAGTTCTTTGTTGGCAAACCACCCTGCAGGCCCCCAGTTTTCATGGATTCCGTAACCTTTTGTTTTGATGATTTTGCCCAGTTTCCCTTCGTCGATTACACTTTTTACATAGTTTACATCGGTGTCGAAACGCCACATGTGGCCCACCATTACCACCCGGTTGTTGGTTTCGGCTGCTGCTTTAACAGTTAACCCCTCTTTAGCGCTCATCGCCATGGGTTTTTCCAGAAAAACATCTTTCCCGTTTTTCAGAAACTCAATGGCAAAAGGCGCATGAAATTTATTGGGAGTGGCAATCACCACGGCGTCGATGTCGTTTCTGCCAGCCAGCGACAATGCGTCGCCGGTGGCAACCGGAATTCCGTATCTGGCAGCAAAATCACTGGCAGCCTGCAGCGGCACTGCGGCAACTGCCACAATTTCAACTCCGGGGATGGATTGTAATCCGCGTGCATGGTAATTGGCAATATATCCGGCGCCAATGAGCGCAACCTTAATATTTCTCATATTCGGTAAAACTTATTATTTACTATTTACAGATTTACTATTTACTATTTGTTTTTAAAATGGTAAATCGGCAATCGGCAAATCGTAAATTGTGGTTACATCAGCTCTTCCGCGTTATCATAAATTTTCTGAATGGCAGCAGCAATCATTTCCATATCGGCTTTGGTTCCCATCAAAATTTTATGGTGAACGCAAACCGATTCTTCGAAATGAATCCTGTCGCAAACCGGCAGGTCAAACCGTTTCGGATTGATGGCAGCCCAGTAATCGTCGTTGAGTTTATGACGGGCAGGTTTTGTGTGTGGTACATACAACGAACATTTGTTAAGCGGTTCATAGCTGGCAGCCACCTGAATTCCGATTTCGGCAGTCAGCGCTTCGCGGAATTTTTTCACCGGCAACCCTTTGAATTCGTCTTTAAAATAGCGGAAAGCAAAATTGAAATAGGCTTCTTCAGTTTCGCGTTCGTCGCGTTTCATCGGTTTGATGCCCGGAATATTGGCAATCAGCGAGTTGAGATAAATGCCGTTGGCATCGCGGTTTTTGTTTTGTTCCGGCATTCTTTTCAGTGCTTCCACCAGAATGGCAGCCTGGAATTCGGTAATACGATAGTTCCCCGATTGCAGGAAATTTCCCTGGTCGACATACACGCCGGCCCCTTTGTCGGCAGTTTCTTCCAACACCGGGCGACGGCCACAGTTGCGCAGCGCGTCGAGTCTTTCAGCCAGCTCGAAACTGTTGGTGGTAACAACGCCCCCTTCACCGGCTGTGAGGTGTTTCGACAACTGGAAACTGAAACTGCCGATATCGCCAATGCTTCCGGCTTTTTTGCCGTTCCATTCGCCACCATGTTTATGGGCGCAGTCTTCAATTACAAATAGATTGTGTTTTTTGGCGATGCGCATAATTTCGTCCATGTTGCAGAAACTGCCATACAAATGAACCGGCATGATGGCTTTTGTACGCGGTGTGATGGCTGCCTCGATGGCTTTTGGGTCGATGCACCAGGTATCTTCGCAAACATCCACTAAAATGGGTGTTGCATTCACATCAAGAATGGTGGCAGCAGTTGCCTGCCAGGTAAGACCGGGCAAAATCACTTCGTCGCCTACTCCCACACCACAGGCTTCCAAAGCCATTTGCAGCGTTACGGTTCCGTTAGCAGCCGAAATGGCATATTTCACCCCGGTGTATTCGGCAAAATTCTTGTTGAATTCCGTTTCTTTGGGTCCGTTGTACGACCAAACGCCACTGTTCAGAACTTCAAGAAGCGCTTTTTCTTCTTTTTCATCCCAAACAGGCCATTTTGGCCAGGGATTGGTTTTTGCATCTCTTGCGGGGGTTCCGCCGTTAATCGCCAGTTTGCTCATGATATTTTTTGATTTAATTACGTTTAAAAATTGAATTTAAATAGTTGTCTTTTTGCTGAAATCTGATTTTTTTCACTCACCCTGATTGCATCTGCTATGCAATAATCGTGTATTCAATAGTAAAAGTCAGTATCAAATTCATTTTATGTCCTGTCAGCTTTAAAACTGATGGTTTTGTTTTTAATCAGTGGTTTTGCCCAGAAAGTAATACTCAGCAAGTAACTCAGTGTGATGAAAACGAATAACATCCCGATTCTTAATCCGAAAGCATCGCCAATAACCCCGACAATCAGTGGTACAATGGCACCCCCGATAATTCCCGAACAAAGGATCCCGGAGAAGGCGCCGTGATTGTTGGGCAGCGAGTTCAGCGCCAGCGAGAATACCACCGACCACATTACCGAGGCAAAAAATCCAACCATGATAAAACCATAATAAGCCACTTTGCCGTTACCGGTAAAAAGCGCGGTTGCCAGTGAAATCATGGCTGCAAGCACGAAAATTCTCAGTACAAGTTTGCTGTCCATCAGTTTCAGCAAACCCAGCCCGAGAATACAGCCCACGGTGAGCAACCCCCAAAACCATGAAATGGCTTTGGCACCCTCCACTTCGGGACTCATCCCGTGATAATCCTGCAGAAATTTCGAAATCCAGCTTGCCACGCCCTGTTCGGTTCCCACGTAAGCCATAATTCCGAAGAAAAAGAGGATAACAGTTTTGTTTTTCAGCAACTCTTTGATGGTGGAAAAATTACCCACTTTTTCTTCTTCGTAGAGTTCAACTTTCGGGAATTTCGAAACCAGGACAACAATCACCATTATTGCTGCAATCACTGCAAAAATCCAGTAAATCGAAACCCATTTTAATTCGCCGGGAACTAATCCGTTCAGTGTTGATAAAAGAAAACCGGAAGTATTACCGGCAGAAAGATTGGTTACCAGGTACGAATATAAAAGTGGGCTGAGAAACGAAGCTCCGCCAAAAAATAACTGCGCCAGCACCGAAGTGAACGCAAAATGCTCTTTGCCGCCGGAAACCCGGAGCAGCGGATTAATAGCCACCTGCAAAATGGCCATTCCCATCCCGATGAGGAAAAGCGAAGGCAGGTAAACACCGAATGACGGGAAAACCGAAAACAACAAGGCACCGGCAGTTGCCAGCAGAAACGCGGCTGTTATTACCTTTTTCTCCTTGTATTTTTCTGTGAGAATTCCTGCCGGAATCGACATTACACCGTAAGCGATGAAAAACGAGAAGTTCAGCAGTCCTGCCATTCCTTTGCTCACGCTGAAACCTTTGATTACCTCGGGTACAATCGGGCCAATAATATTCGTCAGAAATGAGATGACGAAGAAGATAAAGAAGATGAGGACAACAATAAAATAATTTCTTTTCATTCAATTAATCCATCATTAGTGATTCAACATACTAATCTGAAACCTGATTTTTCCTGTATACCCCTACCTTAAAGGGAGCAGGAAAAATCAATTCGCTCCCCTGCCTGACGGCAAGACAGGCTTTAGGGGCGGGGTAAACGAATTGATTTTTATGTTGCACAATTTTAATTCTTGTTAATTAAGTGTCACTTTTTCAACATTCCAGCCCCTGATTTCGATGATGGGTTTTTCACCTTTCATATCAGTCAGGAAGAATTTTGCCTCGTAAGTTCTTTCTTCACCCGGTAAAAGCGAAACATAATTGTCGTTCCAGTAAATTGGCAGCACCGGCAGTTTTGTCTGCGAGTCAATCACATCGAAGAAGTTGAAGAAAGCAACGGTTTCTGTCGGGTTTTTCACTTTCAGGGTTACAACACCAAACGGGTCGTCTTTGCCATATTGGTAATCGTATTCCAGTTTGATTTTTGGCAGTTTATCAAGCGCTTTGTAGTCGGCAAATGCTTTGGTGGGCGTGTAAAATGGCCACGAAAGTTTTTTGGATGCTTCGTAATCGAGCACATCTTTTTTAGTCGAAAGCCAGTAAAAGTTATTGTCAACTTCCTGCCCGGCTTCGTTTACAATCCTGAGATCGAGGAAATAAACCGGCGTCAGTTTTTTAATATCCGGCATTTTATAAATAAACTTCGAAATGTTCGACGGAATTTCACCTTTCCATTCATCCGCAAAAATTTCTTTTGAGTTGATGTCGAAAACCCTGATTTTCACCGTCAGGTTTTTGGCATCGTTCAGGTCTTCGTTCGCCAGATAAATATCATCAAAACCGTAGCGGTAAATAGCGTGCAGGGGTGCACAGGCTTTTTTCACACCATAAAACGAACCGTTGGGCTGCAGGTAAGTGTCGTACAATTGCCAGATAAGTTTTGGCCATGCCGAGTTGAGTTGCCACTGAACAAGCCCGGTGCTTTTGGGTTTGTGCGCAATAAAAGCTTCAAACTGCGGGCGCATGATTTCGTAATTGTTTACCTGTGCTTTGTGTACAAACTCTTCAATATCCGATGATTTTCCATAACGTTCGTTAATGGCAGTAATATCACGGTCGAGCGAGGTAAACTCATTTCGACCGGTGTGGTATTCCCAGTAAGTTTTGTCGATGGGCCAAATTGCCTTTTCGGGCATCATTTTCTTCAGCGAGGCCAGCGGGGCAATGGTGGCACCCGGGCAGGTTTCTGTGTTAAAACCGTAAGCGCCACCCAGCATCGTATCAGTAAACCAGTAATGAGGCGGGGTCCAGGCGTACGGGCCTAACATTTTCATTCCGGTCGGGCCGCTGATGTCACTTACCAGCGGAACTTCAGCCACCACGTTGTTATTTTCAGTTCCGGCACCACCGGCCGAAGTGATATAGGAACGTGACGGATCGTATTTGTTAAATAATTCAATGTATTTCATTTCGAGATCGGGGTGTGGCAGTTTGTCGCTACCCAGCATCCATACATAAATACCCGGGTGATTGCGCAACCAGAGCATCTGGTCTTTCCACGAATCGGCCATCAATTGAATATCTTCGGGAGTTACAGCGCCACCATATTTTTCGTGGGTGGGTTTCAGCAGGTATTCTTCCCACTCCCAGTGGCAGTTCCAGCCAATCATTACCAAAACACCGTATTCATCGCATAAATCATATAAATTTTCATCTTTCCCCCAGAAACCTTCACAACGGATACTGTTCAAACCCATGTGGCGGATGTAGCGCATTTGCGCTTCTACCGATTTGCGGGTGTCGCGCAGAAAAATGTCGTCGGCCCAGCCACCGCCTTTCAGTAAAACAAATTTCCCGTTGATTTCAAAAGTCCTGTCTTTGTGCTCATTCAGGTAGCTTTTTATTTCCCTGATTCCATATCTCTTTTCCACCGAATCGTAAATCTTGTTGCCAACCTTAAACTCAGCTTTCATTTTATAAAGCGATGGTTTGCCCATTCCATTCGGCCACCACAATTCCACATTTTTTACTGAAAGCTGATTGAAATCTGCCGGGCTCAATCTCACCGAAAGTGTGTCGTTGGCATTTACTGTTACTTTTTGCTCCAGTTTTCCAACCTCATAATCAAGGCTGAAAATGCCTTCAACCGGTTTGTCGGTACTGTTCACTATTTCAGCCTGAACATACAAATCGGCTGCGCTTTTCGAAACTGTATCGACTTTTGCATAAATAAACGGACTTCTGATTTTTACGCCATGATCGATTTCGAGAAAAACTTCGCGGAAAATTCCCATGTTCCGGTCAACCGGAAGTGGGTTCCAGTCAACAAAACCAATTGAATATTCACCATCTGCGTGTTGTTGCACTTTTAACGCCAGCGTGTTTTCACCTTCTTTTATATAATGATTGATGTTGAATGTGAAAATTTTGTAGGTTCCTGCGAAATTATCCATGCTTTCCACTTTCTGGCCGTTTATCCAGAGGTCGGCCCGGTAGTTTATGCCATTAAAACGCAATGAAACGTTTTTCTGAAGATCATCGGCGGTAAGTGAAAATGTTGTGCGGTACCACCAGGGTTGCTGGAATAAAGTACGATCCACATTTTTCATGTTGATACCAAAAGTGGGGTCCTCAATCACGTTAAAGTTGGTGAGCGCGCCCATTACAGTTCCGGGAACAACGCCTTCGTACCAGCCCGAAACATCAAATCCGTTTTGCGAAACGGCGGCATCATCGGTTCCTGCCAATTCTTCACTTGACTGTATTTTCCAGCCACTTTTCAGATTTTCAACCCTGAATTCCTGAACAGGTTCAGGTTTTGAACAGGCCGTAATTAATATAACTCCTGCAAAAAATAAGGAATAAAAAATGCTAAATCGATTTATTGTTTTCATAAAAAAATATTGTTCTTCGCTAAAGTATTTATTCACAGTACTTCACATTCACAAAATAATGTGAAACTCCCTAATAAAACTTCTGTTATTTTAGTCAGATTGCATTATCTTTTAACCTTTGAGTTGATTTTTAAAATATAATTTCGCAAATCAGGTTAAGATTTGTAAAGTCTGATTACTTCAATTTATGAATTAAAAACTTCTAACATGATTAGCAGATTATTTACCTTGGTTTTGTCCCTCTTCATGACCGGATTTTACCTTTCAGGGTCAACACAAACCACAAAAAAGCCGGTTGATTTTGTCAATCCTTTCCTGGGAACCGACTTTTTCGGGCACACTTATCCGGGGCCGTGCCTTCCGTATGGTTTGGTTCACCTGAGCCCCGACACCGGAACCGAAGGCTGGACCTATTGCGCGGGTTATGTTTATGGCGACAATTCGATTATTGGTTTTAGCCACACCCACTGGAGCGGCGTGGGGATGGTGAATGGCGGCGAAGTAATGCTGATGCCAACGGTTAATAATCAATTGCAGGTGATTGCGGGAACGGCGAAAAATCCGGATGAGGGTTACCGGTCGCGGTTCAGTCACGATGAAGAAACGGCTTCGCCGGGCTATTATTCGGTTTTGCTGAAAGATTACAATATAAAAGCGGAACTGACCGCCACACAACGCGCAGGTTTTCACCGGTACACTTTCCCAAAAACTGACAACGCGCAGATAATTCTTGACCTGGGCCACCAGATCGGAACCATGAAATCATCGGATTTTTCAGAATTAAAAATCATCAATAACAACCGGATTGAAGGTGCTAAAAGCGCGGGTTTGGGCAAAGTTTATTTTGTGGCTGAGTTCAGCAAACCATTCCGTTATTACGGAACTTTCGACACAGAATATGTAACACCTGAATCGGGTGGAAGCATCTGGCCTTACAAAAGCGGTGAAACTGGCAGCAAAATAGGCGCTTTTGTAACTTACAAAACCGAAGAAAACGAGGCAGTGCTGGTAAAAGTGGGTATTTCGTACACCAGTGTGGAAGGCGCCCGCAATAACCTGGAAGCTGAAATTCCGGACTGGGATTTTGACCGTGTAAAAAGTGAAGCAGAAGCAAACTGGAATAAAGAACTTTCAAAAATTACGGTTGAAGGGACCCATGACCAGAAGGAAATCTTTTATACAGCTTTGTACCATTCATTTTTAGCCCAATATATTTCAAGCGATGTGGATGGAAAATACATCGATTCAGACCAAAAAATCCATGTTGCCAAAGATTTCGACTTTTATGGTTCGTTTTCGTGCTGGGATACTTATCGCTCCCAGCATCCGCTGCTGACACTGACTGCCCCGGAGCATGTTGACGATTTTATCAAATCGATTGCGGCCAAAACCGAACATTACGGCTGGCTTCCGGCGCAGCATTTTCTGAATGTTTTTGGCGAGGCGATGGTTGGCGACCATCTGATTCCGGTAATTGTGGATGCCTACATGAAAGGGTTCCGCGATTTTGATGTGAAATTTCTGTACCGTGAAATGAAACGAAAAGCCTTAGAAACACCCACTGAGCCACGATTGGCACACGCGGGGCGGTCGGGACTTGAATTTTACAAAACACTGGGTTACACACCGGTTGACAAAATAACCGAATCGGTTCCCAATACCCTCGAACTGGCTTACGACGACTGGTGTATTGCCCAGTTGGCAAAAGAGCTGGGAGAAAAAGCCGACTACGAACTGTTTATGAAACGCGCAGGAAATTATGCCAATTTGTGGGATGCAGAAACCCAATTTATGCGACCCAAAAAAGCCGACGGAACTTTTCTGGAAGCGCTGAATGGCCGTGAACAGGAAATTGTAACCGAAGGAAATCATCATTATTACAAATATTTCGACCCGCTGCTGGTGGGCCGTCGCCCGAACCGTCATTACACCGAATCGAATGCCTGGCAATACATCTGGTCGGTGCAGCACGATGTGCAGGGCCTGATCAATCTTTTTGGCGGAAACAAAGCTTTTACCGAAAAGTTAGACACCTTTTTTGATATGGATGTCAACATCACGCCCCCGAAATATGTGGGTGTTGTGGGGACCATCGGGCAGTATG
>JAJUGS010000310.1 GCA_029265875.1 Prolixibacteraceae bacterium | reverse complement strand
GAAGGTTTTCTCACCACGCTTGAAAAATCGCTGCATGAAGGCAAAATTACCGACATTGATATTGACAAAGCCTGCCGGCGTGTTTTGGAAGCCAAATACAAACTGGGGCTTTTCGACGACCCGTACCGCTATTTTGATGAGAACCGGCCTGCAAAGGAAATCAATACCCCGGAAACCCGGAAAGTGGCGCGTGAAGCAGCACAACGGTCGTTTGTTTTGCTCAAAAATGAAAAGGAAATTTTACCGCTGAAAAAATCAGGAACTGTCGCACTCATTGGTCCGCTGGCCGACAGCCGCAACAACATGCTCGGAACCTGGGCGCCAACCGGCGACACACAACTGGCAGTCACCATTCTGGAAGGAATGAAAAATGTGGCCGGCAACCAGGTGAACATTTTGTATGCTAAGGGTGCCAATATTAGTGACGACAAGGATTTTGCCGCAAAAATCAACGTTTTCGGGCCCAGGATTGAGATCGATGAACGGTTGCCGGAAACCATGCTGAACGAGGCAATTTCAGTGGCGAAAAAAGCGGATGTGGTGGTGGCAGTGGTTGGCGAGGCTACCGAAATGACAGGCGAATCGTCAAGCCGGTCAGACATCACCATTCCTGAAAGCCAGAAAAAACTCATCCGCGAACTGGCAAAAACCGGAAAACCGCTGGTGCTGGTGATTATGACCGGACGTCCGCTCGCGATTTCAGAAGAAAACAAACTGGCAAACACCATTTTACTGATGTGGCACGCCGGGGTGGAAGGTGGAAATGCACTGGCTGATGTACTTTTTGGTGACTACAATCCATCGGGAAAACTCACTGCCACTTTTCCACGGATTGTGGGGCAAATCCCGGTTTATTATGCGATGAGAAATACAGGCCGTCCGCAGGAAGGCGAAACTTTTACCAAATTTAAATCCAATTACCTCGATGTGGAAAACTCCCCGCTTTTCCCGTTTGGTTTCGGGTTGAGCTACACAAAGTTTGAATATGCAAACCTGGCGCTCAGTAAACAAACCATTTCAGAAAAAGAAGAAATTGAAGTTTCGGTGGATGTAACCAACACCGGCAGTTTTGATGGTGAGGAAGTGGTGCAGTTGTATGTTCGCGACGAAGTGGCTTCGGTTACGCGCCCGCTCAGGGAATTAAAAGGATTTAAAAAAGTTTTCCTGAATAAAGGCGAAACGCAGAAAATAACCTTCAAACTAACAGAAAAAGAATTGGGTTTCTGGCACAACGACCTGACTTTTTCTGCCGAACCCGGTGTTTTCAAAGTGTTTGTGGGAGGCGATTCAAACGCTTCGCTTGCGGGTGAATTTGAACTGAAATAACCGATTGTAGTGTTTTTTGGGCAAGAATTAAAATTTGGCTTAAACTTATTATGATACTTTCAGTCAAAATTTCTGTCTGAAAAACTGGATCGTGCATCAAACAATCGTTATTATCGGTTTTGTTCAATCACTTTTTGGTGTTTTGATATTTGCATCAAAACAACCGAAACATATCAGTTTTATTTTCCTGAGCATCTGGATGTCAGTGATTGCTGTCTTTCTGGGTTCTTTGCTTTTACCTTTTCAGGTCACCGATTATTTTAAACCGGGCATTTTCCCGGTCTTGTTTCTGTTTGGGCCTCTTTTGTACCTGTATGTCAGTTCGCTGGCCGTTGAGGATTTCAGGTTGAAAAAAACTGATTTGCTGCATCTTTTGCCCATGCTTGCTGTTGATATTCACAGGAC
Source organism: Prolixibacteraceae bacterium (assembly GCA_029265875.1). GTDB lineage: Bacteria > Bacteroidota > Bacteroidia > Bacteroidales > Prolixibacteraceae > Draconibacterium. The sequence goes on along the minus strand of JAJUGS010000310.1, from coordinate 2,576 downwards.
TATTGCCGGGCCTTCAAGTATGGGTAATATTGCCGGTGTTACAAACACACCTCAGGTATTGTACAATAAGATTTATTACACCCTTCTTGTATTATCCTATCTTTTTTACTGGATCTTCAGTCTGAAATTGTTGCTGGAACACCACCGGAAAATTCCGTTTAGGTTTTCAAACTATACTTCGCGAAACTCGCTCCGGTGGCTTACTTTTGTACTCACTTTATTTCTGGTTCTTTTTGTGAACGATCTGATCAGTTCCTATATCACAAGGGTACTGGGGTTTACAATCCCCCGGTTTTCTTCCATGTCGCTGAATTTTACCATTTTCACCTTTATCATGATTTTCTTTGGCACCAACCAAAATGCTATTTACAAAAGCCAACCTGAAAATCAAGCCCCGGTTGAGCCTGAAACTCATGAAAAATTGCAGGTAAAACAAATTCGGAGCAATATTTCTGACGATCAGTTAAACGACCTGAATACACAGATTGTTGAATACCTGAAAAACGATAAACCGTATTTAAACCCTGATTTCAGCCTGCAAATGATGGCCGATGACCTGAAAGTATCGCGCCAGAAACTATCGGAAGTGATCAACCAGGGACAAAAAAAGAATTTCTACAAACTCATCAACGGGTATAGGGTGCAGGAAGTAAAAGAAAAATTGAATAATCCGGCTTTCAGTCATTACACGGTTTTGGGTGTAGGCCTTGAATGTGGATTCAATTCAAAAACATCGTTTAACCGGATTTTTAAAGATGAAACCGGGTTCACTCCTTCTGAGTTTAAGCAGAATTTTGGATAGGTTCAGCTTCAGATTATATAGATTCAGAATTTACGTTTTGGGTTTTCTGTTCCGCGGTTGAATCCAATAAAAGCAATCACACTATTAATTTTGAATCAGCAAATACCTGTGTGGCTTTTCAACCCCAATGATTTGTTTTTACCTGTCAGGCAAACAAATGGGTAATTATCCGGATACCATAAATCATTCGAAATGCAAACAAATCTTTAAAATTAGTATCATTTGAACCGTTGGTACGACACGATTGCCGGTTAGATATACTTTTGCCGTTGCATAAGTAAAATTTAATTGGGTAACCGATTCAAATTTTAAAATCCCCTGGTGAGGCCGGGGGATTTTTTATTTATTCTTTGTAAGTTTGAAAATGAGTGGTCGTTTCCTGATCTTTCGAAAACTAAATCTTAATAAAAACGGTGGGGATGAAAGCACTTGTTTTAGACGAATACATGCAACTGAATTATCGCGATTTTCCTGATCCCGTTGCCGGGGATGGCGAAGTGCTGATAAAAGTAAAAGCCTGCGGCATTTGCGGCAGCGATGTTCACGGAATGGACGGCAGCACTGGCCGCCGGAAACCACCCATTATCATGGGGCACGAAGCTTCGGGTGTGATTGAAGCGTTGGGTGCCGGTGTTTCTGGATGGAACGTTGGCGACCGCGTGACTTTCGATTCCACCATTTACCCGCTCGACGACTGGTTTACCCGAAAAGGCCATTACAATTTAAGCGACAACCGGAAAGTGCTGGGTGTTTCGCCCGGCGAATACCGCAAACATGGCGCTTTTGCCGAATTTGTACCTGTACCGCAGCACATTTTGTATAAAATACCAGATAGCGTTTCGTTTGAACAGGCTGCCATGGTGGAACCGGTGGCTGTGGCGGCCCACGCGGTAAACATATCAAAAATTCAGCCCGGACAAAGTGCCGTTGTTGTGGGTACCGGAATGGTGGGAATGTTTGTATTGAACATGCTGAAGATTGCGGGAGCTAATCCAATTATTGCCATCGACCTGGATGAAAATAAACTGAAACTCGCTGCTGAATTTGGTGCAACCCACTCTTTAAAAAGTACTGATTCAAAGCTTTCTGAAAAAATCAGAGAATTAACTAAAAACCGGGGTGCCGATTTTGGTTTTGAAGTGGTGGGCATCCAGGAAACGGTTTCGCTTTGTATCAACAGCCTTCGCAAAGGAGGCGCTGCCGTTTTGGTGGGCAACCTGAAGCCCGAAGTAACCATTCCGCTGCAAAAAGTGGTGACCACCGAACTGTCACTTTTAGGAAGCTGTGCCATCAATGGAGAATACGAAATTGTTCTCGATTTGCTGGCATCGGGAAAAATCAGTGTCGATAAAATGATTTCGGCAGTGGCCCCGCTTTCCGAAGGAGCTAGCTGGTTCAACCGCTTGTACAACAAAGAACCCGGATTGAATAAGGTGATTTTAGTTTCATAAGAAATATGAACAAAACCACATAGGCACATAAGGTCACATAAGTAATTTTCTATTGTGTTCTATGTGCCTATGTGGTATAAAATTATAAAGAACAAGAATGAAACACGAACCCGAAACCCGGAACTCTCTCCTCAACATCGCCATTCTCGGTTGCGGAAAAGTGGCCCATTTGCATGCAAAAGCCATTCAAAACCTTCCCAATGCAAGACTGGCAGGAGTCTGGAGCCGATCGGCAGAATCAGCAGAAACTTTTGCTACCCAATACGATGTGCCATATTATTCCGATGTCGAAGATTTGATAATAAACGAAAATATCGATTTGG
>JAJUGS010000024.1 GCA_029265875.1 Prolixibacteraceae bacterium | reverse complement strand
GTACGAAGCTGTTACTAAAGTCAGTTTTAATGGGAAAATTGTGGATGTGCAAACCACAACTTTTGGTATTCGTTCAATTAAATTTTCAGCCGAAAAAGGATTTTTACTCAACGGGCAGCCGGTTGAACTGAAAGGTGGCTGTCTGCACCACGACAACGGCCCGCTGGGCTCGGCAGCATTTGAAACGGCTGAATACCGCCGGGTGAAAACCATGAAGGAAAACGGGTTCAACGCCATCCGCACTTCTCACAATCCTCCATCGAAACACTTTCTTGATGCCTGCGACAAACTGGGAATGTTGGTGATGGACGAGTCGTTTGACCAGTGGCAGCGGCCCAAAAACCCACAGGATTACAACCTGTATTTCGACCAGTGGTGGGAAAAAGACCTGGAGGCGATGGTAAAACGCGACCGGAACCACCCGTCAATCATCATCTGGAGTATCGGGAACGAGATTAACGAAAGGGCCGATTCTTCGGGGCTCGAAATTGCGCGCAAACTGAAAGCCAAAATCCTTGAAATGGATAAAACCCGGCCGGTAACCCAGGCCATCTGTCATTTCTGGGACCACCCGGGATGGGGCTGGGAACGCACCGCCCCGGCTTTTGCCCAAATGGATGTTCATGGCTACAATTACCGCTGGAACGACTATGAATCCGACCATGCAAATTTCCCGGAGCGGATGATTATCGGCACCGAATCGTTTCCGATGGAAGCTTTTGAAAATTGGGAACTGGTTGAAAAACTTTCGTATGTAATCGGAGATTTTGTGTGGACAGGCATGGATTATCTGGGTGAATCAGGAATCGGCCACACAAAATCCGACACAAGCAAAATTGGCTTTTTGCCACCCTGGCCGTGGTACAATGCCAACTGTGGCGACGTGAGTATTCTGGGTTACAAAAAGCCGCAGCTATTTTACCGCGATGTGGTTTGGCGCAACAGCGAGCTCGAAATGCTGGTTCATGCACCAATACCCGAAGGGCAAAAGGAAATCATCAGTATGTGGGGCTGGCCCGAAGAGTGGAAATCGTGGACGTGGACAGGCAACGAAGGAAAACCACTGCAGGTTTCTGTTTATACACGTTGTGACTCGGTACGGATTGAGCTCAACGGAAAGGTAATTGTGACAAAACCGGTTTCCAAATCTGGTTCGTCAGCGGCAATTATGGACAACTACAACCAGCCACGCGCAATAAAAGCTTTGGTGGCAAAATTCAATGTTCCATACGAATCCGGTGAACTCACAGCCATTGGTTTAAAAGATGGAAAGGAAATTGTGCGTCAATCGCTGAAAACCGCCGGAAAGCCAGCACAACTGAAAATTACTGCCGAAGAAAATAATTTTCCGGGCATCAAAAACGAACTGGTGTATTACAACATCGAAGTGCTCGACGAAAACGGGTTACTGGTTCCGGATGCAGCCATCCCGGTTGAGTTTGAAATTACGGGCGGTGGAAAACTGCAGGCGGTTGCCAGCGAAAACCCATCTGAAATGCAGAGTTTTCAGCAGCCACGGGTTAAAACATACCGCGGAAAATGCCAGTTGATTGTCAGAAAAGATGAATCCGGCACGGCTATTCAGGTTACTGCAAAATCGGAAGGATTGATATCTGCAGAAATTTGAAATTATTAATCACGAAGACACGAAGACACAAAAGATTATTGTTGTGTCTTCGTGTCTTCGTGTTCATTTTACTTTCCTGTACGGTTTCCACGTATAGATTTTTCGGCCGGCAAACTGGCCCAGGAAAAAGCTGCCCAGCAGGAACGGCGCCAGCACCCAGGTAAGTTCCAAATCGTGAAACCTGCGGATGAGAATTACCAGTGGCACGGGTGCATGAATGGCCACAAACCACCAGAACGATAGTTTCCGGAAACCACCCCGAATGTAGCCAAACGGGAGGTTGACAATAAATGTGGCCACACAGGTATAAAAAAGCCGCCATTCAAACGTGAGCATATTGTGAAATACGGGTTTCATTCGTTAGTTTTTGATGTGATCATTTCAGCCAGAACCTCCACCCAATCGTTATTGGCATTCAGGCTTTCAACCAACTGAACCTTTTCGCCACCGTGTTCTGCAAAAATCTCCTGGTATTCAACACCAATTTCCACGATGGTTTCAAGACAGTCGGCAATAAATGCGGGCGCTGCAATCAGTATTCGCTTTTTGCCTTCTTTACCCAGCCTGATAACTTCTTCATCCGAAAACGGTTTCAGCCAGTTTTTGGTCAGCCTGCTCTGAAACGCCACTGAATACGCCGATTTCGGAAGCCCCAGTTCGTTGGCAAGCAATCTGGTGGTTTCGTAACAGGTGGCTTTGTAGCAAAACTTACCATGCGCCGGCATCCCGGTTTCGCACTGACAAGCGGCGGTTTTTATTCCCGGATGCACACGGTCGGTTTGACTGAATGGCAATCCGTGGTACGAAAAAATAATGTGGTCGTATTTGGCGGGATTGTATTGGCTGATTTGTGCAGCAAAAGCTTTGATAAATCCGGGATTGTCGTAAAACTGGCTGATAATGCTGATTTCAGGAATCACGTTCCATTTTGCCGTTTCGATATTGACCAATTGTGCAATGGTTCCGGCAGTTGACGAGGCGTATTGCGGAAACATGGGCAAAACCACAATTTTGTCGAATTCCTGTGCTTCGATGGTTTGCAAAACAGCTTTCAACGATGGGTTCCGGTAGCGCATTCCCACAAAAACAGTAAAATTTTCACCAAGTTTTTCCTGCAGCTTATCGCGGGTTTCGTTCGAAATAGCCAGTAATGGTGAGCCTTTTGCTGTCCAGAGTTTCTGGTAAAGTTTTGTCGATTTGGGTGCCCGGAAAGGTACAATAATCAGGTTTACCAGTATTTTCTGCACCAGCCACGGCAAATCAATCACCCGGCGGTCGTTCAGAAATTCGAACAGGTATTTTCTGACAGCCGGAACTGTCGGGGCATCCGGAGTACCAACATTGGCCAGTATTACAGCAGTTTTTTTTGTCATTTTTCAGTCTGAAATCAGTTCAGTTCTCCGGCAATGGTTCGTGCCTGTTTAATGCGGTCGGCCATCCCGATTCCATCGCGGATATTTCCGGCTAAAACAAGTCCGGGGTATTTTTGTTGAATCAGGCTGATGGTTTCGAACCGTTTTCCCGAACTCAGGCCGTATTGCGGAATGGCGTGTTTGTACCTGAAAATCTCGAACAAATCGGGCCTGAAAACGGGTACGCCCATCATTTGGCGGAATTCGCGTGATACAATATCTTCAATTTCTTCGTCCTCCATTTCAAAAATTTCGGGTCGTTTGGTGCCGCCCAGAAACACCGAAAGCAAAGCACCGTTTTTGGGAGCCCGTTTACTGAGAAATGAAGAGGTGAACAAAACTCCCAGAATATCGCGCTGTTCGATTGTGGGTACCAGGCCGCCAAACGCCTTGATGTTAATGCCTTTCCAGTTGTGGTAGCCCACAATGGCCTGCACCACAGAGGCATATTTCAGCTCTTCAAAAGGTGCTTTTTCTTCGGCTGAAAGAAAGGGCAAAAGCGTTCCCAACTCGTAACCACCGGCTGTGGTAATCACTTTATCAGCCTGAATGGTAATAGTTTCTCCGTTCATTTCGGTGCTGATTTCAAAACCGTTTTCCGTTTTGCTAACAGTTGTATTTTTGGCATTCAGCAAAATACTTTCGGTACCCACTTTTTCAGTCAAAGCCGAAATCAGGTTTTTCAAGCCACCTTTGGCTGAAAAAACTTCGCGGGTGGCTTTTTGTAACCGCGGGTTGTTTTTCCGCTCTTTTGCCTTTTGCATCGTGCCTTTGATAAAACTGCCGTAATTTTGTTCCAGCGCGTACAATTTCGGCAACGCGTATCTTGGAACCAGGTAATTGGCATCTCCGGCATAAACTCCCGAAATAAATGGGTCAACCGCGTAATTGAGAAAACTGACACCGAGGCGGCGTTTTACAAAATCGGCCAGGTTTTCATCGGGGTTGGTGCCTTTTTTGCGAAACGGCTCACCCAGAATCCTGAATTTATCGCCCAAAGTAAACAGTGGCGTGGTGATGGCCGAAAACAAACCCGACGGAATGGCATGCCACTTTCCGTTTTTCCAGATGAGGCGGCGTTTTGCGCTCGGGTCGGCAAGTTCGAGCGTACAAAGCCCTTCCAGGTCCTCAAACAATTCGGCAACTTCCGGATTGCCCACAACCCCTGTATTCGGGCCTTTCTCGTAAACAAATTCATCGTCTTTTACCGATTGAATCACTCCGCCTGTTTTGGCATTCTTTTCAACAATTAACACCTCTTTTCCCTGTTTTTTCAGGTAAAAAGCCAGTGTCAGCCCGGTGAGTCCGGCACCGATAATTACGATTTGTTTTTTTACGACACTGTTCATTTATAATGCTTTAGAAAATTTTTGCAGCGCATTTTTCAAATTCGGGTCAAATGCTGCCGCAATATTACGAACAAAGAATTTTCCTTCTTCGGTTACTTCAACACTTTCTGCTCCAATTTTCACAAGTCCGTCGCCCGCAAAACCTTCAAAATCTGCTGTTTCAAAACCCACTGTTTTCCTTATTTCTTCAGGCGAAACAGCAAATTTTCCCGCTGCTTCGTTCCACGAAACAAAGTGGTTGCACATGATTTCGTTGATCACGTGGCGGATGATTTTTTCGGTTTTACTGAGCGAATAGCCTTTTTCGATAAAGAAGTTTCCTTTGCTGATTTCTTCAACATACTTGTTGGTATCTTTCGCATTTTGTGCGTAGGCGCTCTCCATCTGGCTGATTCCGGTGGCCCCGAAAGCATACACCTGGCCCGTGGTTTCGCGGGTGCAGTACCCCTGGAAATTACGGTGCAGCGTGCGGTTTTTCACGGCTACATACAAATCGTCGTTTTCGCGTGCATAATGGTCGAGGCCGATGGCTTTGTATCCGGTTTGCGTGAGGACATTGTAAGCCGCCTCAAACATTTCGAGTTTTTCGGAAGCCTGCGGTAGTCCCCGTACTTCCAGTATTTTCTGTGCCTTTTTTATCCACGGAATGTGGGCATACGAAAAAGTAACCAACCTGTCGGGCGAAATTCTGGCGGCGCGTTCCATGGTTTCGGTAAACGATTTTACATCCTGAAACGGCAGGCCGTAAATAAAATCGAAATTAACGCCAATATTTTTGTGGCTGCGAATCATGGCAACCAGCTCTTCAACCGGCATTTCAGGTGCATCGCGGTTTACATTTTCGAGCACTTTCAGGTTGAAATCCTGGATTCCGAGACTGATGCGGTTAAAACCGCTTTTTACCAAAGCATCGATATAACCGGCGTCCAGCATCGCCGGGTGGCATTCCATGGCAATTTCGGGATTCGGAATAAATGAAAAATTCTGATGAATCACCGCCATAATTTCTTCCACCATTTCAACCGGCAAAGAGTTGGGTGTTCCGCCGCCCCAGTGGATCTGCGATACTTTCCGGTGCGGTGCGAGGTATTTCCGTACCATCACCATCTCCATTTTCACCGCATCGACATATACCCGCATTTTTTGTTTGTCGCGTGTGAGGTGCGTGTTGCAGCCACAATAATGACAAATTTTCGGGCAAAACGGAATGTGGATGTAAATCGAAATATTTTCGGGCGCTTCGTGATTTGAGGTCTCAATGGCCTGAATATACTCGCTGTTTCCGAATTCGTTCACAAAAAAATTGGCCGGCGGGTAACTGGTATAACGTGGCACCGGCACGTTGTATTTTTCTATCAGATTGTAATCTGGTTTCATGTTTTCAATGTGTATTTAATGCACAAACCTATTTTCAAATTCAAAATTTACTTCCTGCAATTCCCCCTTTCAGGGTGGCAGGGGGTGAAACCAGTTAGTTTCTGATTTCTATCTGTTTCATGTACTTTCTTTTTAAAAGAAAAATAAGTAATAATCAATAAGAAATAACAAATCAGAAAGGATTAAAATAATATATGAAGATAACTTCCTGATTTATTATTTCTTATTCGATATTTTAGATTTCAGAATTTTGAGGAGGAAGGGGGTGAGACCCCTTATCTAATCTGAAAAACATTTTCTCACCCCTTCCCCGAATCATCGGGGCCTTTCTTGGGCAATTGCCCTAAAAATCAACTCCTCAACTAAGTAAAAACCTTATCTAAAAAAAAGCTATTGCATTGTTTTATCCGGCAATTCAACCCCGGCTTCAATAATCGGGCACCGTTTTTCGGCGCTGTAAAAATCGGGTTTGAAAAGCACAGGAATCAGAATCAGCAGCAAAATTGCCAGTCCGATTTCGATGGCAAACAAACCGCGGTAGCCAATGGCATCGGCAATTTTCCCGCTCATCACGGCAATAATCAAACTGCTCAGGTGTGTCACCACTATCTGAATGGTAAAATCGGTTCCTTCGCGGCCCTGGCGTACCACTTTCATACTGAGCGTGTAAACAAACACCGACGACATGGCATAAGCACTCCATAAAAGCGCCACGGCAATGTACATCAGGTAAAGATGGTGCCCCGAGTAGGTGAGCCCGAAAAAGAAAAAGGCCACCAGCAGGTTGATAACCGGAAAAATCCAGATGGAACGTGTAACGCCGCGTTTGCGAATCAGAAAACCAGCCGGCAAGGTCATTAAAACCCCGCAGGCAGTTCCGAAAATACCAGAAATCACACCTATTTGTTTGATGTTGTACCCCAAATCAACAAAATAGGGTTTTATCATGGTTAAAATTCCAATTAACCCTGAGTAAAACAGGAAAAGCAAAACCAGGTGTCCGGCAATCCGTTTCTGTTTGAAAAAATGGATAAACTCGAGTGGTGAAATATTTTTACGCGACTTTTCAAGTTCACGGTTGGTGTGGTTTTTAAAAAACATCACCGGGATGAGTGCCACTATAACAAACAGTGCAAGGGAGAAAAGCAACGGTTTCCAGCCCCAGTAATGGTAGATGACCAGTAAAACACCAGTGCCCATCATGGTTCCGATAAAACTTCCGGCCGACTGCATACTGTTGCCAATACTTCTTTCTTTTTCCTTCAGGATTAAAATGGCAAAAGCATCAGTGGCAATGTCCTGCGTGGCAGAGGCGATAAAAGCAATCACCATCAGAATTACGATTAGCAAGAAATCGGTTTCGAGACTGAAAAAACCCACACTGGCCACAATTACGGCGTAAAAAAGCTCGGAGCCGACAATCCATTTGCGGTATTGTTTCGACGATTGGCTTGTTTTATCGACCGCCGGCGCCCAAAGGAATTTAAAAATCCATGGGAGTTTTATGAGTTGCAAATACCCGATGGATTCGAGCGAATAGTGTTCCTGCCGCATAATTACCGGAATCACGGTCGAGAAAAAACTCATCGGGATTGACTGGGCCAGGTAAAGGCTTAGCAGCGTAAAATATTTGTTGATTTCCTGCCGGTTCATATACAAAACTTATAAATTTATTTTGAGGTTAGCTCCAAAAGTCGCCGGGTTCCCTTTTTGAGCATAAGTGTTTTTTAACGCAGAAATTTCAAAATAATAGGAGTAGTAGGAAGTATTCAAAATATTCTTTGCCCACACATCAAACTGAAATTTTCCGCTGACGAATGAAAGTTTTGCATCAAGTAATCCATAATAGTCCTCATAAATTGAATTATCGAGAGACCAGTAATGTTCACCCACACCTTTATAATTGACGTTGGCGTCTATTTTATCCAGAATTCCGTTGCTGAAGATGAATGTTTTGTTCAATCCAGCGTTAATTGAACTTTTTGGAATGTATGGAATAAAATTTTCGTTGTAATTCAGTGTTTCCGAAACCACATAATCAGTAAAAATGGCGTGTGTATAACCATATCCGAATGTAGCTTCCAGGTTTTCGGCAATTAATCCTTTGATAAATAATTCAACTCCTTTGTTGACCGATTCCCCGGCGTTTACTTTCATATTTCCCCTGCCCCCTGGCACTGGTACATCAATTTGCTGATCTTTCCAGTCGATATAAAAAACTGCTGCATCAACAAACAGCCGGTTATCGATAAACGATGATTTAAAACCCAATTCGTAATTCCAGCTCTGTTCTGCATCAAACGATCTGTCTTCTTCCAACACAATTGAAGTGTTGGTGTTAAAACCGCCTGATTTGTAGCCTTTTGAAACCGAAGTATAAATATTAGAGGATTTGTTAAGGCTGTAGCGAATTGCTCCTTTCGGAATAAACTGGATAAAATTTTCGCTGTAATTTTCGCTTGCCAGATTACTAAAAGGAGCTTCTCCCACTGCCTGGTTAAAGGTGTAATCAAGGGCATCTTTCTCGATATCAAGTCGAACACCAGCGGTAACTGATAAATTTTTAATCAGAAAATCGTCAAAAGTTGATTGGTGATAAAATGCGATTCCGGATATTTTAAAATCACTCAGAATTTCCTGTTTTATCTTTTGTGCATAGATGTTTCCGTTTGTTTCCTGATCCATGGTTTGATAAAAACCAAATGTGCCGAAAAGCCATTTATACTTCGAATCGGACAGCGACTTCAAAACTAATTCCTGCGACAGCATGTTTTGTTTATCGCCAATCTCAAAGAAGTATATTTTTTTGCTGGTAAAGTCCTGGTCAACCGACATCAAACCATCGTAGTACTGGTAACTGGTAGTTGAAATAAATTCAAAAGCATCGTTTTCATACTTCACCACAAATCCGTTTGAAAAGAGGTCGCGCACATAATAACTTTCCTGATCATAATTTACACTTTCAGTTTGTTTGGTTGAGTCGTTGCGCAACGCATACGGAAATCCAAATTGTTTGCTGATTTCAAAACTTGCAATATTCTCTAACGAAAGTTTATCCGACAGCTTCCAGATCAGCCTTCCTCTTCCTCCTGCTGAATATTGTTTATCAGCGGGTTTTCCGGAGAATTCATTTGTGAAATAACCGTTATGGTTTAAATAATTACCTGATATTGAGTAGCCCAGGTTTTTGCCAATCTTATTGTAATGGTTAATGTTGACATTGTAATTGCCATAGTTGCCTGCAGTTGCCGAAATATTTGTTTCGTCGTAAACAAGAGGCGATTTGCTGAAAACATTGATAATGCCGCCCATCGTGTTTCTGCCATATAAAGTTCCCTGCGGGCCCCTAAAAACTTCAATCCGTTCAATATCAAAGAAATCAAAAGCGAAAGAAGCTTTTTCGAAATAGGGTACATTATCAACATACAATCCAACGGAAGGGGTGCCCAATCTGGACCCAACCCCGCGGATAAAAACCGAAGTTTGTAGTTTTGAGCCGTAATCAAGCATAAAAAGGTTTGGTACGGTTGACGAAATGTCGGATAATGAATTTGTTTCTGTACTTTCTAATTGCCGTTCAGAGATTAGTGAAATTGAACCCGGAATTTCTCTGACCAATGGCAATTCTTTGGGCGATTTGATGGTGATTTCATCAAGTTTATAGTTTTTAACTGTGTCGCCTTCAAAAATATCCTGTGCTGTCGAAAGGGTAACAAAAGCTGTTATTGCAAGAAATGTAACTGCTAATTTCTTCATTGTAAAAAAAGATTAATTTGAAAATTGACAAAAATGCCCCGATGCAGGTATTTTACCCACAACAGGTTAATCAGTGAAAACGAAAGAAATTAAACAGCGGGAGGAGGACGGGAAAAGAGCTGAAAGCCAAAGCCACTGGTAACACAGGCTGTTAACTGTAACTCAGGCCACGAAATTCCCGGTTTTGAATGAAAAGTCTTGTATCGGTGACTTCTGATTTCGTCGCAGTTAAAATCGGAATAGTGAAAAGCCTTAACATCATCTTTACTGATGTGTTTTTCAATAGACCATTCGGTTTTACAGAGTTTTTCACCGTTTTCAATTTCTCCCGAATTGGCTTTATTAACTCCGAAAAGCAGGAAATACGCATAAAACACCACGAAAGCGACGTAGGGCAAATGCGTTGTAAATATTCCGAATGTAAACATCCTGCTTTTGATTCTTTAAAAATTCAGAGCGCTAAAGTAGAAAAAATTATTTCCCTGATGTTTTAAAATGAACAATTTATGAACAATTGAGGGTAGTTTTGAAAAATAACAATGCAAACATTGATTTATGTCATGATCGAAGTAATGATGTCTTCAGTTTTTCATCAACACAACGATTCCTTTTTTTCAGTTATTTTTGAAATTCTCAATATAATTACTGCCGCAATGATTTCTAAAATTGAATTTTTCATTTTAATAGCCATCCTGAGTTTTATGACAGCATGTTCAGCAAAAAAACAAGCCGACCTGATTGTAACCAATGCCACAGTTTATACCATCGACAGCGCGTTTTCGCAGGTCGAGGGTTTCGCCGTGGTGGAAGGCAAAATTGCGGCAACCGGAACAAACAAAGAAATTCTGAAAGCATGGAATTCAGAAAATATTATTGATGCAACGGGGAAATTTGTTTACCCGGGTTTTAACGATGCGCATTGTCATTTTAACGGGTACGCCAACAACCTGGCACAATACGCCGATTTGCGCGGAACAACAAGTCCTGAAGAAATTTATGAAAAACTGAAAGTTCACCATGAAAAATTTGGCGGCGACTGGGTTTTGGGCCGCAGCTGGGACCAGAACGACTGGACGGTGAAGAATTTTCCGGACAAAACCGAACTCGACAAACTGTTTCCCGAAACGCCGGTTTACCTTGTTCGCGTTTACGGGCACGCCGGGTGGTGCAACACAAAGGCCCTCGAAATGGCCGGAATTTCGGCCAAAACAAAAGTCCCTGGTGGCGATGTTGTACTGAAAAAAGGTGTTCCAACCGGGATTTTGGTGGATAATGCAATGGGATTGGTTTCGAAACTGATTCCGGAAATTACCGGCGAACAACAGCAAAAAGCACTGCTCGAAGCACAGGCCAACTGTTTTGCTGCCGGTTTGACTTCGGTTACCGATTGCGGCCTCGACAAAAACACCATTTTGCTGATGCAGGAAATGCAAAACCGCGGCGAACTGAAAATGCGTGTCAACGCCATGCTCAATCCGACCGATGAAAATTTTGAATTTTTTGTCAAAAACGGGCCGCTTTCGACAGAAAAACTGGTGGTCAGAACCATTAAATTGTACGCCGACGGGGCGCTGGGTTCGCGCGGGGCGCTGCTTTTGGAAGATTATTCCGATAATCCCGGAAATCGCGGTTTACAAATTGAATCCCAGGAATATTACGATAAAATCTGCCAGCTTGCTTTCGACAACCATTTTACGATGGCAACCCATGCCATTGGCGACAGTGCCAACCGGCTGATGCTGAATACTTACGGCAGATTTCTGAAAGGCAAAAACGACCGCCGCTGGCGGATTGAACATGCACAAATTGTTAATCCCGAAGATTTTGCAAAGTTTGCTGAATTTTCGATTGTTCCTTCGGTGCAGGCAACTCATTGTACATCGGATATGTTTTGGGCCGAAGACAGGGTGGGAGCGGAGCGGGCAAAAGGTGCGTACGCTTACCAGACTTTGCTGGCACAAAATGGCTGGCTGCCCAACGGAACCGATTTTCCGGTGGAAAACATTGAGCCGCTGTTTACCTTTTTTGCTGCCGTTTTCCGCACCGACCACGAGGGAAACCCTGCTGGTGGATGGCACATTGATGAAGGACTGACGCGCGAACAAACCCTGCGTTCGATGACGATTTGGGCGGCAAAGGCTTCGTTTGAGGAAAACGTAAAAGGCAGCCTGGAGCCCGGGAAATATGCCGACTTTGTAATCCTCGACACTGATTTGATGACTGCCACTCCACAACAGGTTCTGGGAGCAAAAATTGAAAGTACCTGGGTTGGCGGTGAAAAAGCTTTCGATACCAATGAATAAACTTGTTCGATGGCATCGAAAAGATTTATATTTTAGCAACAAAAATTATCATCATGTTGCTCAAGTCCGAAATACAACAAATTGCCAAAATTCAGCAGGAATCAGTCGGAGTTAAAAATACCGGCCTTCAACGGGAGATTTTTTCTGAATTAAAAGTCAGTTCAACACATGCGTTAATTATTTCGGGAGTAAGAAGATGTGGCAAAAGCACACTACTTTATCAGCTTTTAAAGGGAAAGTATAACGATGCCTTTTACTTTAACTTTGAACATCCAGGTTTGTATAATTTTGAGAAAACTGATTTTCAGAAACTCGATGAGATAATTAAAGAGGCCAAAAAGCAAATTTTGTTTTTCGATGAAATACAGATTGTTGAAGGCTGGGAAAGGTTTATCAGGCTAAAACTCGACGAAAATTATACAATCATAGTAACCGGTTCAAATGCATCATTGTTAAGTCGCGAACTGGGAACTAAGTTAACGGGCAGGCACATTACAAAGGAGTTGTTCCCATTTTCATTTCAGGAGTTTTGCAGTTTTTGTGATATACCGAAAACAGAACAGGCGTTGTTGAGTTTTTTGCAAACCGGTGGTTTCCCTGAGTATGTAAAAACCCGCGATGAAGATAACCTGACACAGCTTTTTGACGATATTCTTGTTAGAGATATTGCTATTCGATACGGAATCAGGGACCTAAAAACATTGAAAAGCCTGGCGCTTTTTATCATCTCCAATACAGGTAAATATGTAACTGGCAATAAGTTAAAGACATTATTCAATGTAGGTTCAACAAGTACGATATTGGAATACATGTCGCATTTTGAACAGTCGTACCTGCTGTTTTTTGTACAGAAATTCAGCTATTCGGTACGAAAACAAATGATAAACCCACGAAAAGTTTATACGATTGATACTGGATTGGTGAATGTTAATTCTCTTTCTTTTTCA
Source organism: Prolixibacteraceae bacterium (assembly GCA_029265875.1). Lineage (GTDB taxonomy): Bacteria > Bacteroidota > Bacteroidia > Bacteroidales > Prolixibacteraceae > Draconibacterium. The sequence continues at coordinate 14,068 of JAJUGS010000024.1, read as the reverse complement.
AAGGATTTTGGCCGTAAGCTGGAGAATACAGTTTTCCTGCACTTGAGAAGACAACATAAAGAAATTTACTACTTTGCTGAAAAAGGGGAGTGCGATTTTATTGTTGTTGAAAAAGGTGAAATAAAAGAAGTTATCCAGGTTTGCTATCAGTTGACCCAGGACAATCTTGACCGTGAGTTAAACGGACTTTTGGAAGCGCTTCACTTTTTTAACAAGGAAGAAGGAAATATCATCACAATAAACCAAACTGACAGGTTTGAAAAAGATGGGAAAGTAGCAAACGTAATACCTTTTTACAATTTTGTATCAGAATTTTAAAATCTGATAACGAATTTATTACAGCTGTATGCAGCAGGTTTTGGGAGTAAAAACTGACAGCACATGGGTTGGAGGTGAAAAGGTGTTTGAAAGGAAATAACCTTAAAAATCAGACAATGAAGATAAAAGGATTGGGAGTTTTATTGTTTACTATTCTTTTAAGTTGCCTGGTCTCATGTGGGAATAATGGCAAATCTGACAAAAGTGTAAAAACGGGGTTTCTGGTTAATTTGGTTGAGAAAACCGACAGTTGCAAATCCAATCCAAAAAACGCCTATGAAATTTACATTCCTGAAAGAGCTGCTTTTTCGAAACAACTTCCACTGGTAATAATTATTGATCCGCACGGAGATGGGAAATTTGCAGTGAACAAATTCAAAGCGGGAGCCGATAAATATTCTGTAATTCTTGTGGCATCCAACTATTTGAAAAATGGTTTTGAAAATTTCGAGGAAGCGATTAATGTGCTGATTAAAGATGTTCATGAAAAATACCCGGTGAACAAAGCAACAGTTTTGGCCGGATTTTCCGGTGGTGCCCGGATGGCACTGGGGTATGCACAGCATCACCCTGTAAATGGTTTGATTATGTGTGGCGCATTGGCCAACGCTGCACAAATAACGGCGGTGAATTGCCCGGTTTTTGCGATTTCGGGGACCGATGATTTTAATTTTGTGGAAACTGCACAATATCTTTTTCAGGATCAACTGATTCCGGAAAACCTGAAAATTGAACTGACCAATTCTTCGCACAACTGGCCTGATAGTCTGATTTTAACCGATGCAATGGGTTTTCTCCGTTTTTCTTTGATTCCGGCTAATATTCAAACAACCGGGGAATTATCAATAGCGGATTATTGTGACCTGCAAAAAGCAAGAATCGACAGTATGAAAAAACAGGGAGATTATCTGAAAGCTGCATTAATTGCCCGTAACTTGTCAACCACGGCTCTGTTTAACGCCGACAAATCATTTAACCCGGTTTATGCGGGCTTAAAAGCTGAAAAAGATTACAAAAGCCAGTTGGATAAACTGGGAAAGTCATTGAAGTTTGAACTTGATATGCGCCAACCTTACCTGGAAGCTTTTACAAAAAAAGACAGTTTGTGGTGGAAAAAGGAAATCGACTCAGTTAACGACCAGATTGAATCGGAAAAAGATCCAATTACAAAAGATATGTATCAACGGATAAAAGGTTTTTGGGGAATCGCCTGTTATTCTTTGGGCAATCAGGCGATTAAAGAAAAAGATGCTGTTTCACTCAAAAAAATTGTGACAATTTACCGGATGCTGGAGCCTGAAAATCCTTATGGAATCTACTTTTCGGCCTTCCCATATTTCTGGAAAGGGGATACAAAAACTACGATTTCGATTCTGAAAAATGCCCGCGAAGCAGGTTTTTCTGATCTGAATCTTTTGAAAACTGATTTTCCGGCTGCTGTTCTATCTAAAATTGAATAGTTTCAAAACCGGTTAATTATTTTTCACTGCAAAATTTTTCATAAAATCCCGAAAATTGTGAAATTACAGCCCAATACAATCGAAAACTTTTAAAAGAATAAAAATGAAAACAGGAAAATTGGTTTTATTTATTGTTGCCGGTTTGGTGTTTTGGGGTTCATGTAAACCTATTTACCAATGCGGACAACCGGCTCCTGAAAAAAAACAGTGGCTTCCGAAACGAGTGCAGGCAGTGGTAACCGAACGCGATGAATTGTGTAATACGCTGGCGATCAGAAATAACCAGATTGATTCGCTGAAAAAGAATATTTCGGGACTTGAAGGCGACATTGCCGGTTTAAACCAGAAAATTAAAGACACTGAAAAGAAATATGAAGAACTATCGGGAGAAAAACTTTCGCAGGCCGAGCAGTTTAACCTGGCTTTGAAACAAAAAAGTCAGGAATTGGAGGAAAAAGAGCGGCTTTTACAGGAACGCGAGTGGGCGCTCAACGAGTTGAAAGGTGTGATTGCACGACAGGATTCGATTACAAAACGCCTGAACGATATTTTACGGAATGCGTTACTCGGCTTTAAATCAGATGAACTGTCGGTGGAAGTAAAAAACGGGAAAGTATATGTTTCGATGTCCGACAAACTGTTGTTTAAATCGGGAAGTGCCGCCGTTGAAGCAAAAGGAAAGGAAGCCATTAAATTATTGGCGGATGTTCTGGACAAAAACCAGGATATCGATATTCTGATTGAAGGCCACACCGACAATGTTCCGATTAAAACGGCTGTTTACCAGGACAACTGGGATTTGAGTGTTGCACGCGCCACCTCCATTGTGCGCATTTTAACGGTGGATTATAAAATTCTGCCAACCCGTTTAACTGCATCGGGCAAAGGTGAGTTTTCACCGCGGGCCACCAACGAAACGCCCGAGGGAAGGGCGCTCAACCGCCGTACCGAAATCATTCTCTCGCCCAAACTCGACGAAATTATGCAGTTGCTGAAACAATAATATTTATTTGTTACTGAGCCGGTGACTTTGCGTCACCGGCTCAGTAACTGGTTTTGAAATAATGCTTTGCAAGCCAGTGTTTGTACATCGGATCGAGAAATTCGATATCGGAACCTGAAATTTCGATAATTTCTTTACTTACAAGGGCTTGCTTTATGCGAATTACATTGGCAGATGTGCCCAGCTTGTAGGTTTGAATGATTTCCTTCGAACTGAATTTTTCTTCACCATTAATGGTCGCTTCCAGAAAATTAATTTGCGAATTGCTTAATCCGTCGGTTACCGACTGGTAAAGAAAACTTAGTTGCATTAAAAGGGTTTCGAACGCGGTTGTTACATGTTCCGGGTTACATATTTTTTCTGCGTTCAGCCACGAAAAATGGGCAAGTTGTTGCACGTAAAACGAATGGTTTTCGGTTAAAGTGCAAATTAGCCCGGCCGTTTCGGCAGAAATTTCTTTTCCGGTGGCGGCAAAACGTCCGATGATAAACGGAATCCAGTGGTTTTCAGAAATTTTGCTTAAAAACATGATTTGCCCGAAGTTGTAAAAAGGCATTGAATGTGAGCTGAATACATCTAAAAGCATGTGCCGTTTACTTCCATAAAGGCAATAACCCACATTTTTATGGGTTTGCCAGTGTGAGCGGAGTTTTTTCTGAAAATCAACCGGTTGGTCGAACGTCGAAATATTCTGAAATTCATCTATACAAATTATCAGTTTAATATTTTTTGAGGCAGCGACTTTTTCTGCCAAATCAAGAATTTCATCAGGCTGTTTTTTTACTTCTTCCCAGTCCATACTGATTGAAAATTCACTGGCGGGGTCGGGACTAAACGATATTTTTGGAATAATTTGGGTGAAATAGTTTTTCGATATTTCAAGTATTTCCTCAAGCTTTGAAGACAAAGCTTTCATTGTTTCCTGGGCGAGAAGCTGGTAAAACTGGTTTTCACTTCTTACATTGTACATGTCGATAAAACAAAACCGCACATTTTTATTGGTTTTCTGCACTTCTTCTGCGGCTTTCAGCACCAAAGAAGATTTTCCCCATCGGCGCGGAGATATAATGACCGTATTTATAAGCGACTGAAAATTAAAGCTTAACTGGTTTACTTCGTCGGTTCGGTTTGTAAAATATTCCGATGAGGCATGTTTCCCGAATAAAAATGGCGTGTTCATTTTTTGTTTCAAAGTTAACTAACAAAATTGTAACTAACAAAATTGTAACTAACAAAATTGTAACTAACAAAATTGTAACTTGATATAAGATCAAAAATACCTTCTCACATTCCGGCAATATTCAAAATATTCATCGCCATAAACTTTTTGCAGAAATTTTTCCTCTTTCAGAATGGAGAAATGTATGCCGGCAAACGCTGAAATGGCAAAAATCAGAAAAAAAAGATTGGGAAAAACCAGCGCAGTTCCAAAGAAATATAGCAAAAGCGACAGGAAAAACGGATTCCGTGAGCGGGCAAAAACACCGGTTGTTATCAGCTTTCCAACGTTATTCTCATTCAACCCGAAACGCAGTGAATTGCCAAAATGCTGCAGGGTTGTTTTCAAAACAAAAACCGAAAGAAAAACAGTAAAAGTTCCGGCAATTCTGATGAACAGGGAATCAATCAGAAAATTATTCAAAAATTCCGGGAGCAGCGAAAACCCGGTTAAAGGATTGGAAATTTCAGTAGTAAACAGCAGAAGAAGAAAAACAAAAACCGGGTAACTCCATTTTCTCAGACCGGGTTTTTGGGTTGTAACTGAACTTACTTTCACACCGTCCTTTTTCAACAAAACCGAATGGGTTGATATAAGAAAAATAAGCAGGAAAAATCCTGTTGCCGGTGTGAGGTCTGCTATGTTGTCCGAAATATTCACGGTTATAAAAATAAACCGGAAAAATGGCAAATAAAAATCCCCGGCTTTCTGAAAAACCAGGGACTTTCTTTCTGCAATTTCTGTTATCTGATTGTCTGAAAATCTGTTATTAAAGTCTAAATATTCGGGAATGAAATACCAACAGTAAGCGGGTGTAATTCAGGTCCGTGGCCTGTTTTAAAGAGCGGAGTCATGCTGTAATTGGCAAAAACCGAAAAGTCGCCAAAATGAATTCGTCCGGTTAATTCGTATTTCAACTGGTTGATGTAGTAGTTACTTTCCGCTTTGATTTTATTGCCATCATTGAATTTAGTTTTGGTGTGCGCTCCAATAAACAAACTGCCAATTGCCCCTGCCGACAGAGATAACCTGGAATCTCCCATTCTCAAAGGAGTTTTTACTTCGAGTAATAATGGAACAGTGAGATAATTAACATGCAGTTTTGATTTTTTAACCGATAAGTTTTCCACGGAATAATTATGTGGAACAATCATTCGGAAACCTTGTTCTTTTACAACTGTAACTGGCAAATTGAATGCATAATCGTTAAAGCTGATTCCCATTCCGGTAACTAACCCGAAAGTTTTTCTTTCGTTTTTGAAAGCAAATTCCATGAAGTTCAGATTCCATGACAATGATTTACCAGGAATTAACTCAAAAATATCGATATTATCTTCACTCTGGTAAATTGAATAATCGGTATTCTGGAAACTGTTCATCCCGACTTCAAGTCCGGACCAATGTGCATTAAAACTACCCCGCCATTTGTTGCTTTTTGGTTCTTTTTCAACTTTTACGTACGTTCCGCCATTGCCTTCAATCACCTTAAAAGTTTTTCTTCCGATACGAATATGCGTGGTGTCGCCCCATTCGTCGGTTACCACTTCAACTCCTTTCCCGTTTTCCTTATCACCCACCACAACCTGTACTTTATCGTCTCCGTCAACAACGGTCACGATATTTTTTTTCATCACCTTTACTTTTGTGGTGTCATCCTGTGCAACCGTGTTCAGCGCCAGAACCCCGCATAAAACCAATGTAATTAACTGTTTCATTTTTTTCTGTTTTTAAATTCTGAACCTGTGACGTGCAGGGTGACGCAAAAGTTACAGGCACTTTGAAAAAATGTGACGAAAGTTTTAGTTAAAGGGTGAATGGGTGAAAGGGTGAATGGGTGAATGAGTGAATGGGGAAGGAATGAGGTGGAAAGTTTAAGAAGATCGTAATTTATTCGCCTGCATTTACACCCGACCGGACAGTGGGAATGGAGAAGGCCAGTAACCGCGAGTCATAAACAATTTCAGTTACTTTTCCCTCTTCATCGGTTTGATAAGTGAATTTTTCGTTCGAAATAGAGGTGACAAGATTTAAACCAGCCTTTGCAATTTTATTCAGGCTGATTTTTTCGATACCCGTTTTTTCAAGTACACGGTCAACGAGCCAACGCTCTTCATAAGGATTTTCAGGAATTGTAATGTACATGGTTTCAAGCTCCAAATCAGTTTGTTGCTGTTCAACGGAAGCCATTTTCGGATTTATCATCGCAAATGTTTCTTCGGGTTGACGGACTATTTCCGGCTCTTTGGCTGCATTTTCAATTTCCTGAATTTCGGTTGGTTTGCCAACCATATTTTTTGCCTGAGATTTTTGTCTTTCAGTTTTTACCCTGGTAACCGGTTTTGCTTCGGCAAGCCGGGTATTTTGTTGCTGTTGAATGTTTTCCCCAGGTAAAATCGGAGTAGCTTTTTCAGGTTGTATCTCTTCAACCGTGGCAACTTCCTGGTTTAATGTGTTCTGGCTTTTATGATTCTGAATGAAAAGGTAAACCGAGATTGCCAGCACCAAAACAGCGGCCACACGACTTCCCCACATGGTAATTGTTTTAACCAGTGTTTTTTTGTAAAGCCGGTTCTTTTTACTGAAAACAATGCTTTCGTCGGGAACCAGTTTTGTTTGGGCGAAAAGTGTGATTTCTTCCTGTTTTTCAGGATGAGTTGCCAAATATTTATGAAAGGCAGCTTTTTCTGTTTCTGAAAGGTCGCCTTCCATATTTGCCACAGCGGCATGGTTGAATCTGGTTTCGAGGTCGAGCTCCTCCTTTAATAGCAGTTCCTTTCTTCCAAATACAATATTTTCCGGTTCAACCGAAATTGGCTCGAACATTGAAAGTTCTTCTTTCAGATCGGGGTTGGAGGTCAGAAATTCGATAAAATCATCCACCAGGCTTTCATCGAGATTCCCTTCAAGGTAGTCGATGAAGTAGGGTTCATAATTATTTCTGTTAATCTTCATTTCCTCTTTTTCTCTAAAAACTTCAACTAAATCACCGCCTCCGGTTTTCCGATATAATTCTTTAAGAATACCCGCGCCCGGTAAATATACACTTTCACCTGCGATTCATTCAGGTTTGTCAGTTCTTCAATTTCCTGGTACGAATATCCTTCGTAATCGCGCAGCAGCAAAACCATCCGCTGAATTTCGGGCAACTGGTTTACTGCTTTGTTCAGTATTTCACCCAAATCAGAATAACTCCTTTCATGGCTGTTTTCGGCAACTTTCACATCCTCTGTAAAAACAGAGCGTTTGTCTTTTCTGATCCGGTCGATCATCGTGTGGTACGCCGAAGTGAAAAGATAGGCTTTCACTTTTTCGCCGCTTACATTTTCATGATTTTTCCAGAGCTTTTCGTAGCAATCCTGTACAATATCCTCAGCCTTGTGCACGTCTTTAATGCTCTTTAATACAAACCGGTACAACCGGTCGGAATAGAGCGTAACCGAGCTATTGTAATCGTTTAAAGTCATAAAGTTTTCTGAGCGCTTTCTGAACCATATGACGGACGACATTGAAAGAAGTTACAGGGTGGCCAAAAAAAAGCTCTGAAAAACTCAGAGCCTTGATTTTGTAATTTTGGTATCAATTCAGAATTGAAAAGAAAATATCATTCGATGACTGTCACCCAGCCATAATTATCAGGTTCGTCGCCATACTGAATTCCACGCAATTTGTTGTATAGCTTTTCACTGATCGGGCCGGGTTTGCCGTCTTTCGAGAAAACATAAGATTTGTTTTCATCGTAATCGTCAATCCGCTGAATCGGGCTGATAACAGCAGCAGTTCCGCAGGCACCTGCTTCCTCGAAAGTTGCCAGTTCTTCAACGGGAATCTGTCTGACTTCCACTTTCAAACCCATCTCTTCGGCCAGAACCATCAGGCTTTTATTGGTAATCGATGGCAAAATAGACTGTGATTTTGGAGTGACGTAAGTATTGTTTTTAATACCGAAGAAATTGGCAGCGCCACATTCGTCGATGTATTTTTTTTCTTTGGCATCGAGATAAAAAATGTTGGAATAGCCCAGTTCGTGTGCTTTTTTGCCGGCAACCAGGCTGGCAGCATAGTTTCCGCCCACTTTGTATTTGCCCATTCCGAGCGGTGCCGAGCGGTCGAACTCGCGCATAATCACAAACGGCGTAGTCTGGAAACCACCTTTAAAATACGGGCCAACGGGGGTAACAAACAAAATGAACATGTATTCTTTGGCAGGTTTTACGCCTACTTCGGCACCTGTACCAAACAAAACCGGACGAATATACAGCGAAGCTCCCGACTCGTACGGCGGAACAAATCTTTCGTTCAGTTTTACCGCTTTAACAACCGCTTCAGTAAATTTTTCAAGCGGCAGGCGCGCCATCAAAGTTCCGTCGCTTGAATCCTGCATACGGCGGGCATTTTCATCCATTCTGAAAATCCGGATTTTGCCATCTTTTCCCCTGAAAGCTTTCAATCCTTCAAACGATTCCTGTCCGTAATGAATGGCTGTTGCTGCAATGTGCATCGGGAAATATTCGCTGTCGCTTACTTCAAGATCGCCCCACTTGCCATCTTTATAATGGCATCTGATGTTGTAATCGGTTTTTATATAACCAAATCCCAGGTTGTTCCAGTCTATGTTTTCCATTTTTAAAGTCTTTTAGCTGTTATTTCAGTTTTTAACTGATTCTGGGGCAAAATAGTGATTTTTTATTTTATTGAAATAAGAGAAATATCAGGATGGGGTTGAAATAGAGATAATTTACAGCAGCTTAATAAACAGCAGCCGGAATCAGTAATTTATTTCGAGCCAGTAACCGTTGTGTTTTCTGATGTTTAATACATTGCCTTCGTCAAAAATCAGGTATTGGCCTTTGATGCCTTTCAGTATTCCCGAAATCTGCGGTTGTTTGTCAAAACTAAGGCTGTTCAGTTTTTGCGGATATTTCAGAACCGGGTATTCAATCCGGGTGATTTTGTTGTCGTTTTCTGTGTATTTGCGCAGTTCGGCAGGTAAAAAACCCAGTGCTTTTTCTTTTTCACCCAGCAAATCGATGTTGGTTGCCACTTCGTTTTTCAGCATTTCACGCCAGTCGGTTTTGTCGGAGTAAAACTTTTTCAGAAAAACTTCGATAATTCCGGCAATGTGGCGGTTGGGTGTGCAGGCCAGTTTGATGGCAAAGCTGGCTCCCTGGTCAATCCAGCGGGTCGGAACCTGGTGATTGCGCGTAACACCCACTTTTACATCGCCCGAAACAGCGAGATAAACAAAGTGGTCGATGAGGTCGTGTTTTTGTGCCCACTCCATATCGCGGGCAATTCCGAGGTGTGCTTTCGAAAGCTCGGGGCGAACCACTGATTCACTGGCTTCGGGAGCGGTTTGCAGACAGTTGTAGCAAAACCCCTGACCGAACGAGGTTTTGGTTTGTTTTCCACACGAAATACAGTTAATTCGTCCGCTAAAATTCAACGAAACCTGTTGCCCGACCAATGGGTTCAGGTGGATTTCAGCAGCGCCAACCGGTAAAAAATATTGCACCGGGCCGATTCCTTCGGTGCGCATTTTTAATATGTTGCCTTCGTGTTGCATACGAGTTTGTATTAGTATAAAAAGCCAAACAACCATAGAGGAATTATGTTGTCGTTTCCAACAACAATATCGTCTTTCACAACAAACGAATCAGGCGTATCTTTAATTTGTTTTTGCCCTTTGTTTTTACCACCAATTTCGAATGTGTATTTTTCATCAATCAAAAAATCAGCTGTTTCCGAGCTTTCCACTTTGTTCTTTTCGTTCAGGTTCATCATAAAAAAAGTTTCACGGAGGTTGCCCGTATTTTGTACATTTTCGCCCAGATTGTATATCAGGTTTGGATTTTGCAGATAGATTTTTTCAGGTTTTCCCAATCTGTTTAATCCTTTTGATGAGGCGTAGAGCAAAGTGATAATTTTTGCATTGTTAAGGTATTGCAGGTAGTTTTTCATGGTGTTCAGACTGATTCCGGTTCGCTGGCTGACAGCCTGCATATTGGGTTTGAACGGAACCGATGTGGCGATTACCTGTAACAATCTTTTCAGCAAAATGATATTGGAAGTCTGAATTGCTTCAAACTGAGGAATATCGATTTCCATTACAGTCAAAATTGCTTCGTTTAGTTTCTGATGAAATGAAGCCGTGTTTTCAAGATAAAACGGATAATATCCATAATTCAGGTAGTTGGGAAGAAGCTCAAGCGGTTTAATTTTGTCGATAACAGAAACAGCGATTTCAATGTGATTTTTTACGATTTCGTCGAGCGTAATTGCCGGGAAATTGTAGTTGGTTTGAAAGTTAATAAACTCGCGAAAAGAAAGTCCTGGCATTTGATAAATTACAGCTCTCCGGCTTAAATCGCAGCGCGCTTTTTCTATTTGTAGCAACGAGGAGCCAGTGAAAACAATTTTCAACCCTGAAAAATCGTCATAAATATTTTTTATTTCCACCACCCAATCGGGGTAACGATGAACTTCGTCTAAAACAAGCAATTCCCCGCCCCGTTTGTAAAAGTTGTCAGCTAAGTTGTAAAGTTTATTTTCAGCAAACCAGAAATGGTCGAGGCTGACATATAAAACTTTGTTATCGGGCTTGAAATTTTTTTTGATGTATTGCAACAGCAGCGTTGTTTTCCCGACACCACGGCTGCCTTTAATCCCAATCAACCTGTTGCTCCAGTCGATGGTATCTGCATATCCCCTGATAGATTTTGTGTTGGTCTGGGCATATTTTTCATAAAACCGTTGTACTAATTGTTCCATTTCTATCTTTTATTTCAACCTTTCAAAGATAGAATAAATATTAAACATTGTCAACGCATTGACAATATTATTCACAAATATTATCAATGTGTTGACATAAATATCAATTAATGTTGTTAATGGACTGACAGAATATTGCTAAATCCCATCATTGGCCACACCCAGAATTCCCAAATAAAGCAGTTTGGCCGCGTCTTCCATAATTTCGGGCGTCAGCACATCGGTTTTGTCTTTCGGGTGGTGGTAATAAACCGGGAATACTCCGCCTGAAGTCCACAGCGACAGGGTTTTGATTCCGGCATTTTCAAAGTTGGCTGCATCGGAACGCGGGCGGCCGTAACTTTTGCGCCATTCCGAAGCATCCATTTTACGGTGGAGGTAGTTTTGATTGGCTTTTTCGAAATGGCGGTAAATTTCGGGATAAGTTTTTCCCGACGAAACAAAAAAGCCGGTTCCGTTGCCCACCATGTCGAGATTAATCATAAATACCGTTTTTTCGATGGGGAACAGCGGGTGGTCGGCATAGTATTTACTGCCATACAAACCACATTCTTCGCCGCCAATGAGTATAAAAAGAATGGAGCGTTTTGGTTTTACCTCGCTTTGTGCCAGCGCTTTTGCCACCGCCATAATATCAGCAGAACCAGAGGCATTGTCGAGTGCACCGGGGAAAAGTTCGCCCAAATAACCCTGTCCGTCGAGATGTCCGCCAACAATAATTACTTCGTTTTTCAAAACCGGGTCCGAACCTTCTACCAGACCGACCACATTGCAGGATTTACTGTCGGGGAAATGCTTGGTTTCTGCCGAAATCGATACTTTTTGTTTCGGATTCAGCACAAAAGAAGGCATCTGAAAAGCTGCCAGTTGTTCTTTTACTTTTTTATATTCTTTTCCCGAGGCTGCAAAAAGTTCTTCAGTTACTTTCTCGCTGATGTGGGCATACACAAAACCTTCGGTAAACGAGGTATTCGGGTTGGCAATGGTACCCACATAAAGCAGCCCGATGGCACCATGGTCGATGGCATTTTTGAATTTATAGCGGTGGTAGGAATACGGCGTCCATTTTCCCTGCACCGAGTCGTTTTTTGTATAAGGAATCCCCGTTTCGAGAATGACGATTTTACCCCGTACATCCACATTCAGATAATCGTCGTAGCCCAATTCGGGTGCTGTAATTCCGTGCCCTGCAAAAACCATTTCGCCGGTAACTGTGCCCGATGCCGAGTTGGAGCCCGGCATGTATTCGTCCGGGAAAGCGAGTTCTTTTTCAACACCATTCGGGTCAGTATATTTTACACTTCCTTTTGAATAAACTTCAGAATAGGCATTTGGAAAATACTGGAACCAGCTTCCATTGTTGGCGGGTTTCAGGCCCCATTGTTCAAACTGAGCGGCGCACCATTCAGCAGCACTCAGGTATTCCGGCGAACCCGACAAACGGCCTTTGTATTTTTCAGAACTAAGTTTTTCTGTAATTTTCAGCAAATCGTGGCTCGAAATGGAGTGAAAAGTTTTCAGAATTTTTGCAGAGTCAGTTTCCTGTGCTGCAAGGATTCCAAAACCGGCAAAAAGAAAAGCAAACAACAATGATTTTTTCAGGTTCATGGTTTTACGAATATTTCGGCTTAAAAATATTAAAATTCGAATGAATTGCCTGTGTAATGGCATGTATTCATAAATAAAATCCTTAATAGTCTTTTTATATTCCCTTAACAATGAATATATTGAATTGTAATTTTAAATCAACCAATTTATGAACATGAAAATTTTAAGGGGAACTGTATTTGGCGGAATTGCCTTCTTTTTCCTGGGCTGGCTGGTTTGGGGTATGTTGCTGATGAGTTTTTCTGAAACGAATTACAACCAATCGATTTATCTTCCGGATGATGGAATGATTTGGTGGGCCATGATTGCATCGAACCTGGTTTTGGCCCTGCTGGTTACTTTGGCGATGAAATGGGCAGGTGCAAAAACCATTGTTGACGGGCTGAAACTTGGCGCGCTGGTTGGCGGATTGTATGCTTTAACCACCGATTTGGGGATGTATTCTATGACAACCGTGATTTTAAACCTGACCGCTGTTTTGGTTGATACGCTGGCTTATGCAGCAGTAACCGCAATTACCGGTTTGGTAATTGTTCTTACCTGGGGGAAAAGCTGAAAATGCGCTCAGCCCCCAATCTCCACTTTACATCCTTTTTCAACAAATGCTGCTTTTGCAGAACCGATTTCCTCGTTGGTTGGTTCCCGCATTTCTTCCGAATTGTAAACTTGCCCAAGTTTGTTGTATTTGTTTTGGGCAATGTTATGGTAAGGGAGTAAATTCACTTCTGGTTTTTTGCCGGGAAGTGCAGCTACAAACTCAGCCATTGCCCGAACCTCATCTTCGTGCGTATTTACATTGCCGATAAATGGGATGCGGATGTTGATATTGGCTCCGGCTGTTGCCAGCGCTTTCAGATTATCGAGAATGAGGTGGTTGTTTTTGCCTGTCCATTTTTTATGTAACGAAGAGTCGAGCATTTTGAGGTCGTACAAAAACAGGTCGGTGTGTTTTGCCACTTCCAGCAGTGTTTCGGCAGGGGCAAAACCACAGGTGTCAACTGCGCAGTGAAGCCCTTTTTCTTTGCAGGCTTTCAGCATCTTAATCAAAAATTCAGGGTGCATCAAAGGTTCTCCACCCGAGAAAGTTACACCGCCATCAGAATGTTCAATGTGCACCCGCTCGCGTTCGATAATCTGCATCAGCTCGTCAACCTCGTATAATTTTCCCGACATTTCGATGGCTTTTGTGGGGCAGGCTTCGGCACATTTGCCACAGAGCGTGCATTTTTCGTAGTCGGTAACAATGCCGTTGCGGGTGAGGGTCAAAGCATCTTCGGGGCAAACTTCAATACAATCCTGTGCGCCGATACATTTTGAAGCTGTGTAGAGTTTCTGTACTTTCGGCGACTGGCTTTCGGGGTTGTGGCACCAGGCGCAGCGCAGCGGACAACCCTTAAAATAAATGGCAATCCGGATACCCGGCCCGTCGCTGATGGCGTAGCGTTTTATGTCGAAAATCAGTGGAATCATTTTTTGGTAGTAGTGAGATTTTAGTTGTGAGTATTGAGAATTTCAAAGTTTGATTGTCATTTCGACGATAGGAGAAATCTGCTTCTACAATGCATCATAAATTTGAGAATTTAAAAAACATCCAATCCTTATTGAATTCTTTTATCAAATTTTCTTTTTTCTCTCTTCTCCATATTTTTTATTTCCTTTTCCCTTTCAACATCATTAATATTTTGAAAATGT
>JAJUGS010000269.1 GCA_029265875.1 Prolixibacteraceae bacterium | reverse complement strand
TTGTATCGAAAAAAGGCGATCCAGTTGAAATCGACTGGGTGAAATTTGAATAAAAATTTAATATCCTGTCTTTTTCAAATTAGGGAACAATTTTAATCTTCATGTTTTAAAAGGGGAAAATAAAAGTATTTTTAACCCTTACTAAAACATGAAGATTAGACTAATCATATACCTCGTATTTTTTGCATCGCTGTTTGCAGGTGCAGCTCCGGTTAAATTCTACAGCGTCAATTCGCTGTTTGGGATTTCAATGCGGGTTATCAATTCAATCTGTAAGGATGATAACGGTTTTATCTGGGCCTCATCCAAAACCGGCATTCTAAGATTAACAGACGACGATTACAAAATTTACCAGCTTCCCTATGAATCAGCCGGCGCTATTTTTGTCAGGCTGGTTTACGAAAACAGGCAGCTTGTTGCTTATACCAATAACGGACAGGTTTTTATTTATAACCCGGTAGCCGACAACTTTGAGTTTGTTGTAAATTTCAGGAAACTGGTTAATACAACACATTTCGATTTTTATCATTTGCTGATTGACCATAGCGGAACATGCTGGATTGCCATTAATTCGGGATTATACAGGTATCATTCAGGAGAATTAAAGCAGATTGTCAATGTATCGAATTCGCGTTTTGGTATTACATGGTTTGACAAACAAAAAATTCTTGTAGCAACCGATGATGGTATATTCCTGTATGACATTAACCGTCTTGAAAGACAGGAAATCAGTAAATTCGTGGATAATGGCCCTTCTTCCGTTTCAGCATTGTTATACGATAAGGCAAGGAATGATCTCTGGATGGGTACTTTAACAAAAGGCCTGTTTCGTTTTAACTTTAATACCGGAATGCTTCATCATGTTCTCGAAACAACGATTCCTCAACAACCTGTTCTTGCCATTACCGAAATTTCCGATTCAACCCTTATGATTGGCATTGATGGACAGGGAGTTTGGGAATTGGATAAAGAGAGAGAACGGTTGCTGAATGTTTACAAGGAAAATGCTGAAGACCCTTATTCGCTGAGGGGTAACGGGATTTACGATATTTTTTATGAACCGGGGAAACGAGTGTGGATTGGAACCATCAGCGGGGGCGTTTGTTTTTACGACCTTGCATCGCCCATTGTAACCCAGATAGTGCATCATGCCAACGAAAAAAATTCGCTTGTAAATAACGATGTTAATGGAATAGCCGAGGATCAAGACGGGAAAATTTGGTTTGCAACCAACAATGGTATCAGTAGCTGGGAAGTTAATACAAATCGCTGGAACAGTTTCTATTACAATAAACTGGAACAGGCGCAGGTTTTTCTGGCATTGCTTATTAACAATGAGAAAATCTGGGCAGGAAGCTATTCTTCGGGTTTTTATGTCATTGACAGGAAAACCGGGCGGGAGGTAGCCCACTATTTTCGTGATGGAAAAGATTTTCAGAAGATTAGCAATTTCATTTTTGATTTTTTGAAGGATAGTGACGGAGATACGTGGATTGGAGGGGTAAATGGCGATTTTTTGTGCTATTCTGACAAGAATAAACAGTTCAAGATTTATCCCGAAGAACCGATCAGTTCGTTTGCGGAGTTAGGTCCCGGGCAAATTTTAATCGGGACCAGTAACGGGATGTCGCTGCTCAATAAAAAAACAGGAGAGATGAAAAGTTTGCTGACCGGAATTCTGGTTCAGGATATCCTGGTTCAGGATAAAATAATCTGGATTTGCACAAGTGGGGGAGGACTGCTGGAATACAACTATGCAACCGGAGAGTTAAATAAATACACCACCGAAAATGGCTTGCCTTCCAACTTTGTAAACAGTATTATCATTTCGGATGATTATGTATGGATTGGTACCGAAAATGGTTTGTGCCGCTTTAATCCAAATGACAAAACCACCAATACCTTTCAGTCAATTGTTCCGCTATCAGGAATTTCGTACAATAAAAGTGCGGTTTGCAAATTAAAAAACGGACAACTTGTTTGGGGGACCAACAACGGAGCTGTTATTTTTTCACCTGAATCGCTGAAAGATATTCCTTCCGCAGGTCGAATTTATATTCAGGACCTCACTGTTTCAGGCCGGTCGGTAAGAGAGATTCAGTCATTCGGATTAAAAACGCCGGTTGATAGCCTGAAGTCGGTAAAACTCAGGTATTTTCAAAATACAATCAATGTTGAATTAATCCCGCTTGGCGTACCGCCGGGGGCAAAATTTGCGTGGAAACTGGACGGATTTGATAAAGAATGGTCGGTACCTGGCAACAACCGGACAATTACCTATACCAACCTGCCAAGTGGTAGTTTTAAGCTGAATATCAGGATGCTGGATAATTCGATGACTTATATTCTCAGCGAGCGGTCAATCGATTTCAGGCTGGTTCCGCCATTTTGGAGAAAAACCTGGTTCTGGGGAATTTTAATTGCAATATTTATTGGTGTGGTCGTGCTGTACATATTATTGTATATTAATGGATTGAAACAAAAACATACGGAAGAAAAAGTACGTTTTTTTACAAATACCGCACATGATATACGGACTTCGCTTACATTAATAAAAGCACCTGTTGAAGAACTGAGTAAAGAGCACAATCTTTCGGAACATGGAAAATATTTCCTGCAACTTGCCCTGAAACAAACCCGGCAGATGACTTCTGTTGTTACACAACTGATGGATTTTCAGAAGGCAGATATTGGTAAGGAACAGATTCTGTTTACGGATTCTGATATTGTTAAACTTATTTCGGGGCGCATTCAAATGTTTGAATCACTGGCAGAAAGTAAAAATATTCAACTTCGGTTTTATACCGATCGTGAAAGTTATCGCACAGCAATCGATGAATCGAAAATTGAAAAAGTAATTGATAACCTGATTTCCAATGCCATAAAATACTCAAATCCGGGATCAGAAGTAAAAATTGATTTAAAATGTAACCCGGAGAAGTGGAAATTAGAGGTTAGCGACCAGGGCATTGGCATTAGCAGGAAAGCTCAGCGGCAGATTTTTAAAGAGTTTTACCGGGGCGAAAATGCAGTAAATTCAAAAGTGGTTGGATCGGGAATCGGGCTTTTGCTCGTAAAAAAGTATGTGAATATGCACGGTGGTGACGTAACTTTTGAAAGTCAGGAAAATGCCGGTTCCACTTTCAGGGTAAATATTCCTTTTAAAGACTTTACAGAGACAAGTATCAACCCCGAAGAAGCCAATAAAACCCTGCCGGTAACTTTCGATTTTGTGCCAGATGTCGGAATTGCCGAAATTCATTCTGAGAACCAATCAGAGAGGGAAATGAAAATTATGGTTGTTGAAGACAATGACGACCTGTTAAAATTCATGCAGAATACGCTCGCAACAGAATTCAGGGTTTCTATTGCACTGGATGGTATCGAGGCCTGGAAAATAATTCAGAAACAGATGCCTGACCTGATTGTATCGGATGTGATGATGCCCGGGATGGATGGTTTTGAGCTTTGCCGGTTAGTCAAATCAACGTATGAAACATCACACATTCCAATCATATTATTAACGGCACTTTCTGAAAAAGCCAACGAACTGAAGGGACTTGGGTTAGGAGCGGACGATTACATCACAAAACCGTTTGATATGAATTTATTGGTTCAACGGATACGGACAATCATCCACAACCGGCAGATTGCAAGAGATAAAGCGCTGAAAATGATCAGCACCAATAATAATGAGCCTTTGCTGGAGAATGAGCACAACGACAAATTTGTGAAAAAGCTGTCGGAAGTTGTAAAGGCTAATATTGCAAATTCGTCATTCGATAAAGAAGATTTTGCCAGGGCCATGAATGTCAGTTCTTCGTTGTTGTATAAAAAAATGAAAGCGCTGACCGATACATCTCCGACTGATTTTATTAAAATAGTCAGGCTGAACCACGCGCTGGAACTGTTACAAAGCCGGAAATATTCGGTGACCGAAGTAAGTGAGATGTGTGGTTTTGCCAGTGTAGGATATTTCAGTACCGTGTTTAAAAAGCACTTCCGGAAATCGCCGACAGAGATTTTTGGTAGCTGATAAGAACCGCAAAAAAATATGTTTTTATGCCCATTAAATGTTCTGGTGTTTATTTAACAAATCTGGCGGAACAAAAAAATAGCTGCAAATGTGTTGATTTGCAGCTATTTTTAAAAAGTTTACTTCCATATTTGTGGAGCTGGCGGGAACCGAACCCCATTGTCTGCAACTCATTGAAAAGAAACCTCTAAACCGCATTAATACAAAGGAAGTACAGAGATTTTGATAGTTGTTTAAAATTAGATAAAATCGGTTAAAATTGGTCAAAATTGAGTTAAAGTTGGCACAAATGTTGGCACAAGTATTTTAATTGCTAACTTAGTGTTCGAATAAAGGACATTAAAAATGGCAACAGTAAATTATTCAACCAGAGGTAAGACAAATTCAATCATTCTGAGTTTGTCAGTAAACAAGAAAATCAGATTAAGAATTTCGACTGGATTTAGTACCAACTGTAAAACATGGGAGCAGGTAAAACAGAAAAAGGGGGGAACCACGGATTCGCAAAGATTAAGAACTCAATTAAAAAATTTATCTGAACAAGTAATTAACGCACTTAATGACGAACCTAACCCTACAATTGACTGGTTGCAAAATCAGGTTAACCAATTCCGGGGAATTGTTGTTGAAACGGATGAAAACAGTTTACTGAATAACATTCAGAACTATGTTGATTTTTTGCCCTCAAAAAAAATGAGATATGGCAAAATTGGCGCAACGTATGCTTCAGTGCAGAAATACAAAGCCCTAAAAAACAAAATTGAACTTTACGAAAAGTTTTCGAACAAAAAATATTTGGTTTCAGATGTTTCCCCGAACTGGATAAAAGACTTTGAAAAATGGATGTATAAAACCGAAAAATTAAATCCAAATACAGCAGGCCGTTATATTAAGTTTTTGAAAACGGTTTGCACGTATGCAGGCGCAAACAATATCGAAATTGATAAAAATCTGTCATCCGTGAAAGGTTACTCAGAAAGTCATACTCCTATTTTTTTAACCTTTGATGAATTGGATTTAATCGAAAGTAAACCATTCGATAGGGAAGCTCTGAGCAATGCAAAGGACTGGTTAATCATTGGTTGTTATATTGGTCAGCGGGTTTCAGACCTTTTAAAGCTGACAAAGAAAAACCTTACAACCATTGCAGGGATGCAAATGATAAGTTTGAAACAGAAGAAAACCGGAAAAAGTGTAATGATTCCGATTCATCCGGTTGTAAAGACTATCCTGGATAAAAACAATGGTTTCCCTTATAAAATTTCAGATCAGCGATTCAATGAGTATGTAAAAGACGTTTGCAAGTTGGCCGGAATAACGGAACCAATCAAAGGCGGGAAAATGGTAACTGATAAAGCCACACATAAGACCCGGAAACAGTTTGGAGTATTTCCAAAATA
>JAJUGS010000136.1 GCA_029265875.1 Prolixibacteraceae bacterium | reverse complement strand
TGTTTCATAACAGGTTTAGTTTTGCTTTCAAAAATATTCAAAATTGTGAGAATTCAGGTTTCGGGAACCAAGTTTCGGGTTGCACAAGTCTTAATTATTTTTTGCAGGGGTTGCAAATTTCAGGTATATACGATTTACTGATTTACAATTTACGATTGCGTTTTAATTCTGGCATTCACTCAATTACTCATTCACTCAATTACCCAATCACTCTTTCCTCAATTGCAGTACCGTTTAATCACGTTGTAAGCCCCGTATATCCCCAATTCACCGGCGCGGCTCAAATCGGTGGCACCGCCTTCCGTATCGTTCATAAAAATTTTGGTGAGCCCGCGGTTAAAATAAGCTTCGGCAAATTCGGGTTCAATTTCAATGGCACGGTTCAGGTCTTCGATGGCGCTTTTGTATTCACCTAGTCTGAGTTTGATAAACGCCCGGTTGTAATAGGCCACATAAAACGATGGATCGATATACAATACTACTTCATAATCGTCCAGAATCTGTTTGTATTCAAAAGCCAGTGACTGATTTTCCTGTTTTATTTCCTGTACGGTTCTTTCACCCAGCTTCATACTTAATTCATTGTTTGCACTTTCCGACATTTCAATTTGTTCCAGCATTTTGTAATGGGCATTTGCCCTTTCGAACCACGCAATGGCCTGTTTATCATCCAATTTGATGGTCTTGTCAAAATCGGCCACAGCCTGGTTGTATTTTCCGGTCAGGCTGTAAAAAATGCCCCTGTTCAGCAGGTTGTGACTGTTTTCCTGAATTTTGATTTTATCGTTAAAAAACAGGATAAAATTCTCGAAAACAGGTTTGTAAGTATCAACCGGCTTGTTGGTCAGGGTCAGTAGTGGGTTATAGTTATTTTTTATGTTGATGAGGTTGAGTGCTTCGTTGTAATACTGAAACCTGTCGTAGTCAACCGAGTTTTTCTCAAATGCCGTAACAATAAACAAAGGTTGTAAATCAATGACAATGTTGCGGTTTTGAATCAATCCGTCTTCGGGATCCTCTTCTTCTTCTCCCGGTAACTCGCGCGAATCTTCAATCATCAGGTTTAGTTTTCGGTTGTTCCGGCTGTTTTTCTGTGCCTCGTCATTCATCATTTCGTCGATGGCTT
Organism: Prolixibacteraceae bacterium; assembly: GCA_029265875.1. Taxonomy (GTDB): domain Bacteria; phylum Bacteroidota; class Bacteroidia; order Bacteroidales; family Prolixibacteraceae; genus Draconibacterium. The sequence goes on along the minus strand of JAJUGS010000136.1, from coordinate 10,792 downwards.
TTTCGGTGTCATCTTTTTTCCCGTCATTCGATTGTGTTCCCGGGGCATTGGCTGCAAGCGGCTGGTTTTGCTTGGTTTTGGTTGTGTCCTGCTGTGTTGGACCCTGATTTTGTGCCAGCACCTGGTTTTGTGCCGTTTGCTGTTTTTGTGAATTTCGTTGCGCTTTGGCAATTTCTTCGGCTTTCAAACGGCGGGCTTCAAGATCGAATTTCGGATTGAGTTGTGCTGCAATGGCATAATCGTTTTCATATCCCGGAATTTTCATCACCTCTTTGGCCATTGCCCGGTTAAAATAAGCATTCGCCATTTCAGGATTTAACTGAAGTGCCATGTTGTAATCCATAATTGCGCCTGCATAATCCTCCAGTTTTTGTTTTACAATCCCACGGTTGTTAAATGCCAGCGCATTTTGCGGATCAAATTTGATACTCTGGTCAAAGTCGCGCAAAGCCGAGGCATAATCTTCCATTTCGAAACGTGCCAGACCACGGTTCAGGTAAGCGCCGGCATAATGTGGCCTGATAACAATCACCTCATTCAGGTCTTTTATCGCCCCACGCGTATCGCCGCTCACAATTTTTGCATTGCTGCGGTTCATCAGCGCATAGGTTGATTTTGGGTTGATTTTCAGTGCTTTGTTGTAATCGTCGATAGCACCCTGTAAATCCTTTTGAGCCAGTTTTGCCAAACCGCGGTTGTTGTAAATATTTTCATTATCGGGGTCGAATTCAAGCGCCTTGTTATAGTCATCAATGGCTCTTGGGTAGTTTTTCAGGTTGTGGTAAGCCATTCCGCGATACAGGTACGCCTGCGGATAAAATGGTTTTATATCGATGGCTGTGTTATAATCGCTGATGGCACCCCGGTAATCTTCGAGTTGGTGTTTGGCAATTCCACGGTAAAAATAGGCTTCGGCAAGTTTGGGTTTAAATTTCAAAACGATGTTGAAATATTCGATGGCGCCCGTGTAATTGCCAATCTGGGTGCGGGTTTGCCCAACCCTCATGTAATGATCGATATTTACCTGTGCACCGGCACCAAAATACAACGTAACCAAAAGCAGGACAAAAATCCGTTTCATGCTGATTTTTATAAGTCGTCAAAAATAGCAATTTAGCAATATAGCATTCACGGCGGTTAATTTTATTTAACGATTGAAAAAGCAAACCGTTGAATAGGTTCAGGGGGGCGGTTTTTCAAACAACTGGCTGCTTTTTGGGGGCGTTTTGGCTACTACTAAAATCGAATCCGTACCGGATTCATTTTGATTGTATTCCGTGTTTGAAATCCTCAACCCGGTACGGGTTGGTTTTTAGTAGCGACGAATTTCGACAAAGGAACCTCAACCCGGTACGGGTTGGATAATTGAAACCCAGACATCCGGGGAAATCGAACCCGTACCGGGTTCTGGTATGTTGCCACGGATTGATTTCTACTAAAATCGAATCCGTACCGGATTCCTTTTTTGTTTGAATTCCATGTTTGAAATCCTCAACCCGGTACGGGTTGGTTTTTAGTAGCACCAATGAAGCCCAAAATTCCTCCCCGTTGTTCGGGGCTCTGGCGATGTTTTATCAATTTATGCCAATCAAAAATGTAAATTGTTATTTTTATGACGTAACAAAACAGAGAATTATGTGTGAACGATGCGGCTGGAGTACCAGTAATGAAAGGATGATTAAGTACCATGATGAAGAGTGGGGAGTGCCATTGCACGACGACCGGAAATTATTTGAATTTTTTGTGCTGGAAGGTTTTCAGGCAGGCCTGAGCTGGCAGATTGTGCTGAACAAACGTGAGGCATTCCGAGAGGCTTTTGACCAGTTCGATCCTGAAAAAGTGGCAAAATACGACGATGCAAAAATTGCGGCTCTTGGCGAAAATCCGGCCATCATCAGAAACAAAGCTAAAATTGCTGCCTGTGTAAACAATGCGCAGCGTTTTTTGGAAGTGCAGAAAGAATTTGGCAGTTTCGATCATTATATCTGGAAATTTACGGATTACAAACCCATTGTAAACAGGTTTACATCGCTTGGCGAACTGCCCGCTAAAACGCCGCTTTCCGATGCCATTTCTGCTGATCTGAAAAAACGGGGTTTCAAATTTGTGGGTTCCACCGTGATTTATGCACACATGCAGGCCACCGGTATGGTAAACGATCATCTGGTAACCTGTTTCAGGCACCCACAGGTTATTTCGGGTTAAAAACTTAAAAATTTTATTAGCAGTCGGTTAAAAAATAATTAATTTATATTTTAGCCGCCACAAAAATTTGAAATCATAAATACAAGAATTTTATTGAATATGGGTCGCGTTGTTTGCACATTTTTAGCAGTATTGATTTTTGCCGCTAGTAGTTTTGCAGGTCCCGAAGGGAAAGGAGAGGGTAAAAATCCGGTGGGTTATGTTTTTGAAGATGAAATAAAATTGCCGGCAACATCGGTAAAAGACCAATACAGGACTGGCACCTGCTGGGCATTTTCGGCACTGTCGTTTTTTGAGTCTGAAATGATCAGGCTGGGCAAGCCAGAAGTCGATCTTTCTGAAATGTTCATCGTTCGCACCGCCTATTCTGAAAAAGCCAAACGTTATGTCCGTATGCACGGAGAAACCAGCTTTTCGGCCGGCGGCGCTTTTCACGATGCCAAAAACATGATTCTTCAATATGGAATTGTTCCTGAATCGGTTTACGATGGTTTAAAGTATGGCGAAACCAAACATGTTCATGGCGAAATGGACAATATTCTGAAACAACAGGTTGATGCCGTGGTCGAGAATAAAAACAAAAAGCTGAGCACAGTGTGGAACCAACCGGTAGAAGCAACTTTGAATACTTATTTGGGCGAAATTCCCAAAGAGTTTGAATACCAGGGGAAAAAATATACACCGCAAAGTTTTGCCTCCGATTTTGTTGGCCTCAATATGGATGATTATGTGGAAATTTCATCGTACACACATCATCCTTTTTATTCAAAGTTTATCATTGAAGTGCCCGATAACTGGTCGTGGGACGAAGTTTATAACGTTCCGGTTGACGAAATGGAACAAATCATCGACAATTCGCTGAAAAACGGTTATACAGTTGCGTGGGCTGCCGATGTCAGCGAAAAAGGTTTTGTAACCAGCAACAAAGGTGTAGCTGTTTTACCGGCTGCTATTTCGGAAGATATGTCGGATGCCGAAATTGCCAAATGGGAAGCGCTTCCTGAAAAGGAAAAGGAAAAAGAGTTGTACAAACTCGAAAAACCAGTGGCTGAAATTAACGTTACCCAGGAAATGCGCCAGGCTGCTTTTGATAATTACGAAACCACCGACGACCACGGAATGCACATTGTGGGTACCGCTAAAAACCAGGATGGAAAGGTGTTTTACAAAGTAAAAAATTCGTGGGGCGACTACAACGAATACGATGGTTATTTTTATGCTTCGAAACCTTATGTAAGGTTGAAAACCATGTCGCTGATGGTCAATAAAAATGCCATTCCCAAAGAAATAAGAGCAAAGCTGAAACTATAAATACCAGCCCTTCAGTGTAGTCTGAAGGGTTTTTTTATCTTTGGTCTCAACAAAAACTGAAGCATGTTCCGTCTGTTTATTCTTGCGCTGACCCTTTTTTTTCCGATAGCTGTTTTTGCCCAGTCATCAGGCGACGATTATACCTGGTGGAACAAATTGCATGATTGGCAGGAAGGCGACCCCGGCTGGCGGACCTTTTTTATCATGTCGCCCGGATACCAGGGGCCCAATGCACTGCCTGTGCCCGATGTGAAAAAAGGAATTGTTGCTGAAAGCACGGAAATCGAATTTACAGCATCGGCCCATTTTATGGAAGGCGATCCCACTCAGGATATTTCGGGGCGGTTGTTCGTGCCTTTTGCAAAAGGCCGGATTGCCGTGGAATTGTATGGCGTGATACTGGAGCATTTCGCTTTTTCAGAAGAAATCAGAAACAAACGATTTGCGCGGATCGAAGATGGGAAGGGCTTTGCCAATGGCGATTTATATTTCAGTACGTTGATTCAACTCTGGAAAGATCGCAAATTACCGGATGCCATGCTCCGTATGGCCTGCAAAACCGCGTCGGGCAATCAGCTTGCAGGGGCAAGATACACTGACACACCGGGGTATTTTTTTGATGTCAGTTTTTCAAAAAAGATTCTTTTAAACGAAAAAAGTAGTCTGCGTCCATTTGCTTCAGGTGGGTTTTACAGTTGGCAAACACTTGATGAACTGAATCTTCAAAACGATGCTTACATGTATGCACTCGGAACCGACCTGGCAGTCGATGCCTGGAATCTTTCCGCTTCCTGTTCGGGATACTCGGGCTACAAAGAGCAGCGCGACAAACCCTTTCAACTGAATTTCGAACTGAAGAAAAATTTTAAAAGCAAAGCTTTCCGGTTTCAGTATCTGCACGGAATCCGCGACTGGGAATACAAAACCTTTAAATTTTCGTTTATCTGGTACCTGAAACCTGTCGGTTGACACGATTGTTTTGCTTCCGATTTCATTAACTTTGCACGCTGAATTCCGGAATTTCCGGAGAAACCGTTATAAAATGAAGAAATTATCGCTTGTAATCTGTGTTTACAACGAAGAGCCCAACATCCTCCCTCTGGCAGAACAGATAAAAACGGCGCTTGCCGATATTGATTTTGAGGCAATATATGTTGACGATGGTTCGACTGACAATACCCGCGCAGAAATCCTGAAAATTAACGACCCCCGGTTTTTATTAGTAGAATTGAAAAAAAATTATGGACAAAGTTCGGCATTGCAGGCAGGTATTGACCAGGCCGAGGGGGAATATGTGGCACTCATCGATGGCGATTTACAAAACGACCCGCTCGACATTCCCAAAATGCTGAAAATGATAGAAGAAGAGGAGTGGGACATGGTGGCGGGCGTACGTGCCAACCGGAAAGACGGCATGTTTTTGCGCAAAATTCCGTCGAAAATTGCCAATTACATGATCCGCAAATCAACCGGGATGAAAATGAAAGACCTGGGTTGTACCCTGAAAATCTTTACCAGGGAAACCATCAAAAGCATTCATATTTACGGCGAGTTGCACCGGTATATTCCGGCTTTGGTAGCGCTCGAAGGTGCAACCCGGCTCACGCAGGTGGATGTAAACCACCGCCCGCGCGAATTCGGGAGTTCGAAATACAATCTGGGCCGCACGACCCGCGTGATAAGCGACCTGATTCTGATGGTATTCTTTAAAAAATACCTGCAACGCCCGATGCATTTTTTTGGTTCAATTGGTATTGTCACCCTTTTTCTGGGTGTTCTGATAAACCTGTACTTTCTGGTGGAAAAAATGCTGGGTCACAATATTTGGGGAAAACCATTGCTTTTACTCGGGATTCTGCTGGTAATGGGCGGAATTCAGTTTATTACAATCGGAATAATTGCCGAGCTGCAGATGCGAACCTATTTTGAATCGCAAAACAAAAAGCCTTACCGGGTAAAAAGGGTGGTGGATACAAATAGTAAACAGGTGATTTTAAGCAGGTAAAAAACCCAATTCTTTGTTTAATTTAACCTGTTATAAAAAAAATATCAGAATCAACCGGTTATGAAAACAAATTTCTTGCTCACTATTGTACTGTTGCTGTTGATTGGCAACGCTTCTTTTGCCCAGGACAGAATTATACACGGGCGTGTTTTTACATTCGACAGTATTCCGCTTGTAAAAGCCAGTATCGAGGTTAAAAGTACCAAACAGGTTGTTTATTCTGATACGTTGGGAAATTTTTCGGTGGGTTGCGCGATGGAAGACCAACTGAAAGTTTCGGCCAAAGGATTTACAACGGTGAAATTCAAAACCGATGAAAAGGTAAAAATTGCCATCATCAACCTGAAACTGAAACCCGGCGATAAAAACCGCGAAATAGCCATTGGGTATGGTTATGTGCGCGATGCCGATAAACTGAATGCTGTGGCAACGCTGAATAACAAAGACCTCGATTTTTCGCAATATTCCAACATGTACGAATTGATCAGGGGACGATTTGCCGGAGTACAAATTGTAAATGGCGAAATAATTATCAGGGGAACCAATTCCATCAACAGCAGTTCAGCTGCATTAATTGTTCTTGATGGTGTGCCGGTTGATAACAGCGTTTTAAACTCGCTTCCACCCATTCAGGTTAAAAGTATCAATGTGTTGAAAGATGGAAGTGCTGCCATTTATGGCTCGCGGGGGGCAAACGGTGTTGTGATAATTGAAACCAAAAAGGGTATTGATAACTGATGGATTTTTGGCTTGTTTACAAAAATGCATGATGACCGTCATCCCCAAAATGGCACAAACGAAAAAGGCATTTTCAGTTGTTGCTTCGTTGGTCCCGATGCACTTGATTAGTTTGCTGGATTTATTCGAACCACTTCAAAGTATCCAACGTGAATACTTGAAAAAAACAGCGTTTGCCGTTTCATCGTTGCAAATAAAACTTGCATTTTGATCGATTTTTTAAATAGCAATAACAACAACTGACCAGGAAAAAATTAGAAGGCTAAATCTTCAAAATTTTAGATTAGTCGGATTATCGTGATATAAAATTAAGAAAGCGCCGGGGAGGCGCTTTCTTTTTCCTTATTGGATTTGTTAATTACCAAAAATGAAGCGGACGTTCAGCCCAAAAGAATTGGCTCCGAACTGGGTCTCTTCCACCACCCACAGTGTTGGCCTCCAGTCAGCACCAATGGCAATCGGCACTTCCTGAAAACGATATTCGAGACCGATTTCACCACTTACTCCAAGCCAGAATTTTTTACTAAGATAAGTTGTCGGGCCAACACCCATATACCAGTTTAATGCTTCACCATCCAACGGTTTATAAAGAAAATCCCAGTAAGCATCTATTCCGATGCCACCGTTATAAAAGCCCAGATCAGCGTGAATGCGGTTGAATTTTCCTGAACTGAATACAGCATCGAGTGCAGCTCCTCCGGCTCCATTGGTCCCTCCAAAGCGAACACCCAATTCCTGTGCCTGTGCCGATATAACCCCTGCGATCACAAAAACTGCGACGGATAGAATGGTTTTTAAGTTCTTTTTCATGTGTTTAAATTTTCAAACTTGTTTCTATAATCTTTCGTTATCAATTAACTAAATAAAACTGGTTTTGTTGCAACATGGAATTAACTCCACTTCGTTATGTTGAACGTTGTTTCGCATGATGATTTATTCATTTTTTCTGGTGTTTCGAAAAATCATGCTTGTTTCATAATTAAAATTGCTTAAACAATTCGTCAATAATATTTTGCTGATATTTTTAATGTAACACAGTATCGAAATGTATGTTTACCCCAATTGAAAGGTTGATTATAAAACGGGTGGACACTTGAGAAATTATGTTTTACAATGGTCTTGCAACCATAATTCCGTTTCCTTGCTTACTGTTTTTCAGATATTCTTCCAGCGTTTCTTCCGAAATTAAAACTTTCCCTCCGGTTTGTGATGCATGCAGCAAATGAATTTTGTTGTTTTTCCGGATGAGGATCACAACATGCTGAATGTCAAGTCCCTGGATGTTTGTGGTAATACCTGCAATATCGCCGTCTTTCAGTTTATATTCATATTCCGCCAGTTTTTCTTCCGGTAAATAATATAATTCTCTTTTCGAAATCTCCTTTTCCTGTTTAACCAAAGGAGGAATGAATGCAGCATTTTTTAACTGGCGGTAGCTTTCGGGATGCGTACTCATGAAATTGATGGTTTTGATGTAGCGTGTTCCGGCAATTTCCGATGAAACATTTCTGACGACATTTTTCTTGTCATTTTCCCATATCCAGTCGCTGAAATAGTGAATTCTCGATGGATATCCGTCGATTATCCCATTTCGGTAACGAAGGTTTTGTAATGTTTTCAGGTAATGGTTAAAACTGGGTTTTCCTGATTGGATGGTGACTGCAATAGCCAGGCAGTTTTCGGCAAAAGTGGTGCAATCAAGTTCACGGAGATTTACAACAAGTTGCTCCGGTTCTTTTTCCAATGTATTTGCCACATAGGGAGTTCCCAGCAATTCAGTCCCAATTTTTACAACCAGTTCCGAAGTGGAAATCTTGGTATCGTGACCGAATTTTTTCAGCAGGCCATCCACTATTGCCTTGTCGCGGGGTTCAAAAACAACCGGTTCTGGTGTTTGCGCATTCAGGTAAAAAATGATTCCGATAGAAATGATTGAAATCATCATAAACAACCGAAATATCGTTTTCATTTTTGGACGATTTTAAGTAGTGTAAACTATTCTGAACAGCATTCTGAATTCAGTATCTTTCAAAAGTACCAAAAAACAAAAATCAATATAACGAAAACGCCTGATTATTTTGAATACAGCTTTTCTCTCAAATCATGAATTCTTTCGTCAGCAATGTAATCATCGTAGTCCATCAGTTTATCGATGATGCCGTTTGGGGTGAGTTCGATAATACGGTTACAAACCGTTTGAATAAACGCGTGGTCATGCGACGACATAAAAACGTTGCCCGGATAACGCTGCAGGTTATTATTGAATGATTGAATTGATTCAAGGTCAAGATGATTGGTTGGCGTATCAAGAATGAGCGCGTTGGCATTGGCAAGCATCATGCGGGCAATCATACATCGCATTTTTTCACCTCCCGAAAGCACGCTCACTTTTTTGTAGATTTCGTCACCGGCAAAAAGCATGCGCCCCAAATACGTGCGTACAAAAATTTCAGTAGTATCATTCGTAAACTGGCAGAACCAGTCGTATAATGTTTTCTGACTATTAAAAAACTCAGCATTATCAAGAGGTAAATACGCAGTGGTAATGGTCTGGCCCCACTGGTATGATCCTGAATCGGGTTGCTGGTGACCGGTGATGATTTCAAAAAGAGCGGTCATTGCGCGCGGATCTCTTGACAGAAAAACTATTTTATCGCCTTTATTGGCTACAAAGTCAACATCGCGGAAAAGTACGTCTCCATCAATACTGGCACTGAGACCGTGAACGTCAAGAATCTTGTCGCCGGCTTCGCGTTCCGGGGTAAATATAATGCCGGGGTATTTTCTTGTTGAGGGCCTGATATCTTCAATATTGAGTTTTTCGAGCATTTTACGCCGGCTGGTTGCCTGTTTCGATTTGGCCACGTTGGCACTGAAACGCTGAATAAACTCCATCAATTCTTTTTTACGTTCTTCGGCTTTTTTGTTCTGGGCCGCCTGTTGTTTCAGTGCGAGCTGGCTGCTTTGATACCAGAAACTGTAGTTTCCGGCAAACATTTTTATGTCGTTAAAATCAATGTCAATAATATGGGTACTGATGGCATCCAAAAAGTGTCTGTCGTGCGAAACAACAAGAACCGTGTTTTCATAGTTGGCCAGATAATTTTCGAGCCACACAACTGTTTCAAGATCGATATCGTTAGTAGGTTCGTCGAGAAGCAGGTTGTCGGGTTTGCCAAAAAGTGCCTGTGCAAGTAAAACACGGACTTTCTGTTTCCCGCTCATATCTTTCATCAAGGTGTAATGGAATTCCTCTTTAATACCCAGGTTGCTTAACAGTGAAGCCGCGTCGCTTTCTGCATTCCAACCATCCATTTCGGCAAATTCAGCTTCCAGGTGTGCAGCCTTTAATCCGTCTTCATCCGAAAAATCGGGTTTCATATACAAGGCGTTCTTCTCTTGCATGATGTTCCAGAGCCGCTCGTGACCTTTCATTACAGTATCGATAACAGTGAATTCGTCATATGCAAAGTGATCCTGTTTCAATACCGAAAGCCTTTCACCCGGGCCTTGTGTAATGTTACCATTTGTCGGTTCAATCTCTCCTGAAATTGCTTTCAGAAAAGTTGATTTGCCGGCCCCGTTGGCACCGATAATACCATAACAGTTGCCTGCAGTAAATTTCATATTTACATCCTGAAACAGGATTCGTTTGCCAAACTGAATTCTTAAATTTTCTACTGTAATCATCTGAAAAATAATTTGTTCCCATTCTCTTATACGGGGTCGCAAAGGTAGTTATTAATATCAGTAAAATAAATTTTTTGCCAATTATCCGGTAAAATCAAACTAAACGTTAACAGGGCCGGTAGATAAATTTTTGTGGTAAAAGATCATTATTTTTTATTGGATTATAAAGTACTTATATTCAATTAAATACAATATGTAATTGAATTTTGTTTATGATTCAGCGATAAAATGTTTAATAAAAACAATTTAAAAATGAACAAAAAATATTTGTTTACTGTTTTGAGGTATAAGTTAAACAAAAAGAATAATTGCCATGAAAAATGTCAAACTTTACTTCTTATTATTTGCAATTTTAACGATTGCACAAGTCACTTCAAAAGCACAGAGTGTTGTTGATGTGATTGTAAACAGTCCGGATCATACAGTTCTGGAAACAGCCTTAATCGAAGCAAATTTAGTGGATGACCTCGAAGGAAGCGGATCATTTACAGTTTTTGCACCTACCGATGCAGCGTTTGCAGCTCTTCCTGCCGGAACGCTTGAATCTCTTTTAGCAGATTCACGGGGTGCATTGACAGAGATTCTATTGTACCACCTTGTAAAAGGGAAAGTTATGAGTTCGTCGCTTGTAAACGGACAAATTGTTGAAACGTACAATGACGATGACCATTCTTTGAAGGTAACGATCAACGAAAACGGAGTATTCATCAACAATGCAAAAGTAACGGTTGCCGATATCAAAGCCGAAAACGGTGTGGTGCACGTCATCGATGCAGTTTTACTGCCGCCCACAATGCCCGCCACCGTGGTTGACATCGTGGTGAACAGCGAAAACCACAATAC
>JAJUGS010000070.1 GCA_029265875.1 Prolixibacteraceae bacterium | reverse complement strand
GACTTGCGTATCTATTTGACTTATATTTGATAAGCCATTAAAAATCAGAAGGAAAAATGAAGGGACGTTTATTACAGCATGTGAATTATATCGGTTGGGTTGTTATCGTTTTAACTATTGTAGTTATTTACTTATCCTATTTTTTGATCTATATCCCCAATCAAAAGGCTGATCTCACGCAACGGGCTTTCAGGATTCTGAAAGAATATGGAAACAACATGGTGGGGAAACACGCGTATTACGAAACGCATTTCAAAAACTATGGCGTTTATTATTTACTCAAATCGTTGGAGAAGGATCAACAAATTGTACCGGTTGATTCAACAAAACCGGGTTACCAAAAAATGCACGAAGTGTATGGCGATCTTTTCGATTTTGTGGGAATTGACAGTATATATAAATTCAGAAACAGTAGTTTGATTTATCTTGATGCTGAAAATAAGCCGTTTCTGTATTTCAACAGCCAGGTTCCTGACCGAAAATCAATTCGGAAAATTCAAAGTGTTTATCATTTTGTAAAAGATAAGGACCCTGATACAATTGCAAATAAGGTTTTCGGAAGCATGGTTTATAAGGTCCCGGTGATAAAATTCATGGAAGGTCTCAAATTTGATGAGCTTTTCGAAAATATTACCTTGTTTGACAGAGGTAAAGTTTATTATAACTCGAATGGTGAAAATCTCCCGGATATCACCATGCCACAGCCATTGTGCGACAGTACCGACCGGGCACAGGGCGGAGTTTATCAGTTGTTAAAAATCAGGGGAAAGGAAAAACATGTGATGATTCTTCCAATCGATTTCCACGGGAAAAGAATTTATATTGCCGGACTTATTAACGACACAGTTTACAAAACAATTACGCAAACTTTCAATACCTGGCTTCTGATGATTGTCGCCGGTTTTCTGCTTTTGGTATTTGTTGCCATGCCAATACTGAAAACCATGTTTATCGGGCCAATGGAAAGATTGAAAGCATTCGACGTTTCCGGAAGCGGGGTTTCTATTCTGTTTGGCAGCGCTTTATTTGTACTGCTCATTATCAGTATTATCAAACACCAGTTTGTTGACCGGGACGAAGTGGCAAAGCGTATTGAAATGATTTCAAATTCGCTGTTAACCAATGTAACCACCGAAATTAATGCAATAAAAGAACTGGGATTTGCCATCACAAAAAAGGACACGTCGAAATTAATGGCTGCAATATCAGAAACTTACGGTACAAAGCCAGTAACCGGGATTCCGTATTTACGTTCAGTTGATTATGATTCTTTTGTAAATAATGGCAAATCACAACGAAATGGCACGAATTTGTTGAAAAGCCGTGCGAAATCTGAAATTGCAATTGATGCCATAAATACTTTTACAAAGGGAACTTTTGTCAAGAAAGAGTCGCTTCGTTATTTGTTTCCGCTGAATGAGATTATTCTGATCAATTCATCAGGAATTGTTAAAAGCGCCTATACCCGCACAGCTTTTTCAGATGCCATGGAGGTAAACCTCAGCGACAGGCAGTACTTTAAAAATATCATAGAGCCCGGTCTTGCCTGGGTCACGTCTGATAATTCTGCTTTCTTTATCGAATCAATAAAATCGTATAATACAGGCTATCAGGAAACTGCAATTTCGTTTGATGCTTCGAAGTATGGTAAGAAAATGGTGCTGGCAATAACCTCAAAAATACCTTCGCTGTATAAACAGGTATTGCCCGCCGATATTCAGTTTGTTGTTATCGATAAAGCAGGGAAAGTACTTTATCATTCAAAAAATACAAAAAACCTGCACGAGAACTTTATCGAAGAGTGTGAATCTAATCCGGGAATTCAAAAGGCAATACAATTGAAAATCAATGATAACGTACGGATCAGGTACAACGAAACCAGATGGTTGGCCCGGATTGTACCCATCAAAGAAACCGGGTTGTTTCATATTACGCTGCTCGATTTGAATCAGACTGACAGGAAAAATGCCCGAATATTTCTGGTAACATTTTTCCTTACCATTGGTTTGCAGGTATTTACCATCGGCTCAATTGTTATGTTTATTTTTGCATTCAGGAATAAAAACCGCGAACCCGATTTTCTCAGGTTTGTAAAATGGTTGTCATTCTATGGGCCTAATTACAATATTTATAAGGGAATGCTGATCATTCTTTCATGTATTGCAGCTGCCGGAATCTGGAGTTTTATGTCGCAAACCGATGTTATCAATGTTTTGCTTTTACAGCTATTAAGTGTGGGGCTTACTTTTTTAACCACCCTGTTTTTTCTGAACAGGAAAGAATTCAGGCCGAAATATTTTTTCGGGATTCACTATTTTCCTGAAAATCTGATGTTAATTGTGCTTGTTTTGATGATTTTATTTGGATTTGCAAAATCGGCTTTCGATAAAACCATTATAATCCCTTTGCTCATTTTGTTGTTAACAGCCCTCTTAATCCCATTTATTTACAAACATTTTGGAAATCGTCAGTATAATTTAGCGGGCGCTTCAGGGAAAAAATCAAAACTGCTTTACCTGTTGGTTTTGTTTTTATGGCTGGCCATTTTTTCTGTTATCCCCGTTATTCACTCCTATTTTTCGGTCAAGCATTTCGAAGAAAAACTTTGGCAGCAGCAACAGCTTTTTAAGGTGGCCAATGAAAATCTTCAACTTCTGAAATCGGATAAAAACTATCATTCTGGTTGGTTTGGCCGCACAAAAGGTGATGGTATTGACGGGATGAAAGTTACTTATATCACAAATAATCAATATGTTAAATTAGTACAAGGAGGAGCAAAAACAAATTCAACTATTTCGGAAAAATTGTATGCGTGGTTACCCAACCCCGTTGAAAATGGGTTCAGCCATCGTGAGTTTCTTGCCGGCAAAGTGCAATTGACGGATTGGAAGCTAACCGGCAAATCGCTTTTTTATCCGGCAGAAGGAAACCAGGGAGTTATTTGGGTTAAGGCCGGCGATAAAATTGGCAAATCGGTTGAATACTTTATGGTTGTAATTGTTGTGTTTTTCCTGGCTGCCTTTTGTATCTGGCAGTTGGTGCAATTTGCTGCAAAAGTCTTTTTGAATCTCGACAATAAAAAAACAGAGATTACGCGGTTTTCTTGGTTAGACTTTTTAAAAGAAGAAAACAACCAGCGCATTTTGCTCAAATCCTTTAATGCTGAATTGTTTCTTGCCGAAACCATTAAAGTTTTTAATAACCCCAAAAAAGAAACAAAGAAAATTGAAGCCATTCAGGCAATTACATTATCGCGGCCCGATTTTTCGTGGGAGCCTTTTTTTAAATCATCAGCCACAATTATCTGGATCTACGGCATCAACGAGTGCATACCTGAAATTGAAAAACACGGTGAACTTCTCGATGCGCTCACGATGCTGAACCAAAATCACAATAAAAAAATAGTGGTTGATTTGCCATTCGAAATTGAACTGATTGAAGAATATTACGACGAATATGTTGCAACAGACCAGGCAAATGCCAGTGAAAAGGCAGAAATTTTCAAACTCCGTAAAAGATGGAAAGTTATTTTCGAAGATTATACTGTTTATAACGGTTACCTGTCGCAGGCTGAATTCAGCGAAGCAGAAATCCGGCTTTCGGGTGAAGCGCTTAAAAAATATTACAGCAAATTGAATCCGGAACGGAATTTTGTAAACATTTGGAAAAACCTTACAAATTATGAGAAAATAGTTTTGTACGATTTAGCCGATGATGGCCTGATAAACCGGAATAACCGGTCAAGCATCAATCAACTGACAGAAAAAATGCTGATTCGTATTAATCCGTATCCCGAATTTTATCTGGATACTTTCCGGGAATTTGTATTTCAGCATATTACAAAGGAAGAAATAAAAAATATTGAAATAAAACTGGGTAAGAAAGGGAACTGGAGAAATGCCAAGTACCTGATTTTACTGATTATTATTCCAATGGCAGCATTCATTTTTATTTCTCAGGGAATTACCATCGAAAGGTCGTTTGGTATTTTGGGCGGAATTGTTACCGCAATTATGTCATTATTGAAACTTCTGGAAGGGAACACCGTGAAGTCGGGTTGATTCTTTACCCACAGAAAAAGGTGCTTTTACAGATATTCTGATAAACTGAACGATTCAAGTCTTCAATAAAATTAGGGTTTTACTTTTTTATTGGGTGTTTTTTACTTTTTTTTAGACCTCAAAATTGCCAACTATGAAAAACCTGACTGCCTTTTTAATCATTATATTGTTTGTTTTTCTCTGCTTTTCTGCAAAATGTGGTTCAAAAGAAAAGAATGTAAATCATCCGAAACTTTCGTTGGTATCGGTTGCTGATGTAAAAATTGCAGGCTATCCTGGTTCTGTAATCGATTTGTGCATTAACGAACGCATTAAAAAACAAGATATTGAACATCTTGTCGAACCTTTCAGGACACAAACTGAAACCCGGTTGTGGCAAAGTGAGTTTTGGGGCAAATGGATGCTTTCGGCAGTTGATGCCTGGAAATACACCAATGATGCCGGGCTGATGAAAACCATGCAAGCGGCGGTGGCTGGCCTGTTAAAAACACAACTTGAAAACGGTTATATCGGGAATTATGCACCCGAAGCGCAGCTTGCACAATGGGATATCTGGGGCAGAAAATACACCATGCTGGGATTGATCCGGTATTTTGAGATTTCGGATGATAAAAATGCTCTTAATGCGGCTCAGAAAGTGGCAGATCATCTGCTCACGCAGGTTGGCCCCGGGAAAAATGACATCACTTTTACGGGCAATTACCACGGAATGGCCAGTAGTTCGGTGTTAGAACCCATCGTTTATTTATACAAACACACCGGAGAAAAACGGTATCTGGATTTTGCGGAATACATTGTAAAACAGTGGGAAACTCCTGATGGGCCAAAACTGATCAGTAAAGCTTTGCGAGATGTTCCGGTTGCCGACAGGTTCCCGCATCCGAAAGAATGGTGGAGTTGGGAAAACGGACAAAAAGCCTACGAAATGATGTCGTGTTACGAAGGTTTACTGCAATTGTATTTAGTTACCGAAACGCCGGAATATTTGGAGGCAATTAAAAAAGTAGTAGATAATATTATTGAAACAGAAATCAATATTGCGGGTTCGGGCTCGGCTTTCGAGTGCTGGTACCATGGAATTGATAACCAGACGCGCCCCACTTATCACACCATGGAAACCTGTGTTACCATTACCTGGATGAAACTTTGCAATGCACTTTTACAGGTTACCGGCGAACCGGAATATGCCGATGAAATAGAAAAAACATTTTACAATGCTTTGATGGCCGCTATGAAGGCTGATGGCAGCCAGATTGCCAAATACAGCCCACTGGAAGGCCGCCGCCACGAAGGGGAGGAACAATGCGGGATGCATATTAATTGTTGCACTGCCAATGGCCCTCGCGGATTTACTTTGATTCCACAGTTTGCTGCCATGAAAAGTGATGACGCGATTTATCTGAATTTTTATGGGCAGGCAACAATCACAACAAAAACAAATTCCGGGGTTCCCGTTGTTATCAGGCAGGAAACTGATTACCCGGTTTCCGGGAAAATCAGGATTTTGGTCGATCCTGAAAAAGAACGCGAATTCACGCTGAACCTGCGAATTCCGGCGTGGAGTGATGTTAATTCATTAAAAATCAATAACGAAGAACTGGTCTCGGCTGAAAAGGGGAGATGGAAAACAATTGCCAGAAAATGGAGAAAAGGTGATGTGGTGGAAATCAGTTTTGATATGCGGGGAAGATTAGTGAAACAAGATGGTTACCAGGCTATTGTCCGCGGGCCCGTTGTTTTGGCGCGCGATTCGCGGTTTAACGACGGCTTTGTTGATGAATCATCGGTGGCTCAGGAAAAAGAGGGTTTTGTGGAACTGATTCCACTTCAAAACAAACCCGAAAATATGTGGATGGTTTTTACCGCACCACTTGTTTTGGGAACCGATCTGGAAGGAGATACCCGGAATCCGAAACAAATCGGATTCTGTGATTTTGGCTCGGCTGGAAATACATGGGCCGAAGGAACGCGTTACCGGGTTTGGCTGCCTGAAACGCTGAATGCCATGAAAACTGATTACAAAGGTTATTGATTTATTCTTCCGGCAGGTTGTAATTTCGCCACACTATTTTCTGAAGATCTTTCAGTAATGAATCTTTCAAAACCGTGTACTCAGGCATGTATTTCGGATCGACAGGTTTGGCTGGCGGCGATTCGATGGTGAGCGGATTTACGGCGCTGCCTCCTTTGTAAACCCTGAAATCGAGGTGTGGCCCGGTTGAGAGACCGGTTGAGCCGACATACCCGATTACCTGTCCCTGCTGCACGCGAGCCCCCTGGAAAATTCCGTCGGCATACCCTGAAAGGTGCATGTACGAAGTGGTATAAACCGAATTGTGTTTTATTTTAATGGTATTTCCGCCGCCACCGGCCCAGCCTTTGGAAACCACAATTCCCTGCCCGATACTCATTACCGGGGTACCTTTTGGGGCGGCATAATCAACACCGTGGTGCGGACGGACAATTCTCAAAACCGGGTGCATTCTGCCGGATGAAAAACCCGAACTGATCCGATAAAATTTCAATGGTGCTTTCAGAAAGGCTTTCTGCAGGTTTTCTCCTTTTTCGTTATAGTAGCCAATTGTGTCGTTTTGTTGAAACCGGAAAGCGTACAATTCTTTTCCATAAAAATCAAACTGTGCCGCGTAAATATTATTGATGCCAATCGAAACCGAATCGACAAAAATTTCGTCGTAAATCAGCCTGAAACGGTCGCCTTTCTGCAATCCGAAAAAATCAACTGTCCAGGCGTAAATTTCTTCCATTTTCAAGGCCAGCATCGGGTCAAGTTTGTTGGCTTTCATCGTGTTCCAAAGCGATGATTCAATAACTCCCTGTGCTGTCATCATCCGGTAACTGACTTCTTTCTCGCCGGTATAAACCTGCAGCGAATCAAATAGTTGAAATACCGCATAATTGATGGGAGAAATCTCGTAAACAAAAAACAATGGCTTTTTTAACGAATCGTTTGACTGAAAAAGAGTGTAATTATTCCCTTCCCTGATTTTCCGGAGGTCGAATTTGCCAACCGACAATTTAGCCAGTGTATCAATTGTTCCCAAACCGACTCCGTAGCCTGTGAGGATACTGCTCAAATGCTGTCCCTGGCCGACTGTGCCGTCAACAACGTTAAATGAGTCAAGCAGGAATCCATACTTTTTAACTGGTTCTTTCATTTCGACAACAGGGGCAGGTGTTTCTTTTTTTTGAAACAGTTGGCAACTGCTCGCCAATGAAAGTATTAATAATAGAATGAAGAAGAAATGTATCGTTTTTTTTGAAGTGAAATTCATATTGCCAGCTTTTCAGGGCTACGAAGAAAAAGAAAAAAGAAATAAATGCCAATTCTTTAGATTGAATAAGTGATTCTTTTTAACAGTTCGTTTTATAACCTGCATCGAAAGCATTGCAAAAATCAGGTGTATCATTCTATTTTGCCGGATGCGGCTTACACGAAAAATAAAGAGCCGGAAATGGACCTTGCCAAAATACTGAAAATCATTCCCTGTTCCCGCGTTCCGAAAGTATGGTAAAAGTTTTGCCTTCGCGGGCGATTTCAGTATTTGGAAAAACAGCACGGGTTTCTTTCTCAAAAGGAATAAGGTTGTGGTAACGGGCTGAAAAATGGCCAATCAGGAGTTTTCGTGCGTTGGTCAGTTTTGCCATAGCAGCCGCGTCGGTGGTTGTGGAGTGCCAGGTTTTTGTGGCAAACTCACGTGTATCTTCCAAAAAAGTGGTTTCGTGGTACAAAATGTCAACATTTTGCACGGTTTCGGCAATGGGTGGATGAAAGGCCGTGTCGGTACAAAAAGCATACGATCTGGGTTTATAAGGAGGCCAGGTGAGCTGTTTGTTGGGAACCACTTCACCTTCAGGTGTGATAAAATCGGCACCTGATTTGATTTCTTTGATTTTTGCCACCGGTATTTTGTAAGCCTCAACCATGTCGCGGCGGATATTGGCCTCGCGCGGCAGTTCACGGATCAGGAACCCACAGGTAGAAATGCTGTGTTTAACAGGAAATGAGATTACCTCAATTTTTTTATCGGCAAATATCTGGCGGGGCTTTTTAAAGTCAAGCGGGTGAAAAATGGGGTTCACGGTCATTTCGCCTTTGATAAAATCGAGCTGTGGCTGAATAAGTGACTTAATTTCAGACGGTGCATAAATGTGCAGGTCGGTTTTGATACCCAGCAGGTTCATCGTCGAAATCAACCCGATGAGACCGTAATAATGATCGCCGTGGAGATGGGAGATCAAAATGTGTTTTATTTTGCTGAAGCCGATTTTGTTGCGGCGGAGCTGTATCTGGGTTCCTTCGCCACAATCTAATAAAAAAAACCGCCCAAGCAGGTTTACTACCTGGGCGGTTGGATTTCTATCAGATGTAGGTAATGCTGAATTGCTGCCGAGTATGGTTATTTCAAAAGGCATTCCATTACAGATTATCCTTTTTCTCTAACAATTCAATGGCTTCCTCTGCAGTGCCGGTAATTAGTAAAATCGAATCTAACATCGAAATTTTTACCAGCGTTTCCACATCGGGTTGCAATCCGCATAAGATGAACGTACCAATGGCATCTTCACACAACCTGTTGGCAACCAGCACCGAGCGAAGCCCCGACGAATCGCAGTATGTACAACTGCTCAGGTCGAGAACAATGTTTTTCTCGCCCCTGCTGTTGACCAACACCAGCTCCGACTTCAGCGCCGGGGCATTGTTGGTATCGAGCCTGTCAGATTTTACCTTAATTAAGGTATGATTTCTATTCTTTTGAATTTCGAAAGCCATGCCTCAATTTACGAAATTCTGTTTATTAAATAAATAAGTGTTACTTATCTTTTTTTTCGTTTTCTTCCATCTGTGTTTTCAACGCTGCCAGTTCACTGATATCACCGAGTGTTGTTTTCTCAATGTTCAGTGTAGTTTCAGGCTGTGCAGCAGGTTTTTTGCCACCTTTTGCCTGTGCTTTGCGTTTGGCATTTTCTTCCGAACGTTTTTCGTCTTCAGCAATACGCGAATGTGAAACGATGATACGTTTGGCCGATTTGTTGAATTCAATGACTTTGAAATCGAGTTTTTCGTCTTGTTTTACCGAAGTTCCGTCTTCTTTCACAAGATGACGCGGAGTGGCAAAACCTTCAACGCCATAGGGAAGGGCGATTACTGCACCTTTGTCCATCAATTCAACCACAGTTCCTTCGTGGATTGAATCAACGGTGAAAATGGTTTCGAACACATCCCATGGGTTTTCTTCTAACTGTTTGTGACCAAGGCTCAAACGACGGTTTTCTTTGTCGATGTCGAGAACAACCACCTGGATTTCTTCGCCAATGGCGGTGAATTCCGACGGGTGTTTGATTTTTTTGGTCCAGCTCAGGTCTGAAATGTGGATCAAACCATCAACACCTTCTGTAATTTCAACAAATACACCGAAGTTGGTGAAGTTGCGTACAGTGGCTTTGTGTTTTGAACCAACACCGTATTGTTTTTCAATATTTTCCCACGGGTCTGATTTCAGTTGTTTGATACCCAGTGACATTTTGCGTTCGTCGCGGTCTAAAGTCAGGATTGAAGCTTCCACTTCATCGCCAACCTTCAGGAAGTCCTGAGCGCTACGCAGGTGCTGGCTCCAGCTCATCTCCGAAACGTGGATCAAACCTTCAACACCGGGAGCGATTTCAACAAATGCACCGTAGTCGGCAATCACAACCACCTTACCAGTAACTTTGTCGCCCACTTTCAGGTTTTCGTCGAGGTTATCCCACGGGTGCGGAGTCAGCTGTTTCAAACCAAGAGCGATGCGTTTTTTGTCATCATCGAAGTCGAGGATAACCACGTTCAGTTTCTGGTCTAATTCAACGATTTCGTTCGGGTGAGAAATACGTCCCCACGAAAGGTCGGTGATGTGGATAAGGCCGTCAACGCCGCCCAAATCCATGAATACACCGTAAGAGGTGATATTTTTAACGGTACCTTCGAGAACTTGTCCTTTTTCGAGTTTCCCGATAATGTCTTTCTTCTGTTGTTCGAGCTCTGCCTCGATAAGTGCTTTGTGCGATACAACCACGTTGCGGTACTCGTTGTTGATTTTCACAACTTTGAATTCCATGGTTTTACCCACAAATACATCGTAGTCGCGGATGGGTTTCACGTCGATTTGCGATCCCGGGAGGAATGCTTCGATGCCAAAAACATCCACAATCATACCGCCTTTTGTGCGGCATTTGATATAACCTTTGATGATTTCGTCGTTTTCCAGTGCCTCGTTTACACGGTCCCACGAGCGGGTTGAACGAGCCTGTTTGTGCGAAAGGATCATCTGGCCTTTTTTATCTTCCAGACTTTCGATGTACACATCTACTTTGTCGCCAACTTTCAGATCAGGATTGTAACGGAATTCGTTGATATTAACGATTCCGTCTGATTTGTAACCGATGTCAACAACCACTTCGCGTTTGTTCAGTGAGATAACTGTACCTTTCAGAACTTCTTTTTCTGAAACGGTGTTCAGGGTGTTGTTGTACATTTCGGCTAATTTGTCTCTTTCTTTTTCCGAATAGGCATCAAGGCCTACTTCAAGACTTGCCCAGTCAAATTCTTCCGGTTCTGCTGATGTTTCTTTTACTTCCGCTGTCTCAGCTTTTACTTCAGCGGGTTCTTCTGCAACTGCGGGAGCTGCTTCTTCAGTTGTTGTTTCGGGTGCAACTTCGGCCACCACTTCTTCCTGTACAGGTGTTTCTGTTACTTCCTGTTCCAGGTTTTCTTTCTTTTCTTCAGTCATGTAATTTAATTCAAATTAATGAGTTAGACATTATATTAGTAAAAAACGCGCGCAAAAGTATAACTTAATTCCTATTAATCAAAGAGTTTGACCATTTATTTCGATACAACCATGCTGAATTAACTTTTACTGGTCGTCGACTGTTATTTTTATATTGCTGCAAAATTACTTTTGTTACTTTTGAATCATAATTAAGGAATTTTATGAAAGGAATAATTCTCGCCGGAGGATCGGGGACCCGATTATACCCGATTACACGGTCGGTTTCGAAACAAATTCTGCCGGTTTACGACAAGCCGATGATCTATTACCCGTTGTCGGTACTGATGCTGGCCGGAATCAGGGAAATCCTGATTATTTCGACACCAACCGATATTGTTTTGTACCAAAACCTGTTTGGTGATGGCTCGCAACTGGGGTTAAAATTGGCATACAAAATACAACCTTCGCCCGACGGCTTAGCCCAGGCTTTTATACTGGGTGAGGAATTTATCGGTGACGATAATGCCTGTCTCATTTTAGGCGACAATATTTTTTATGGCTATAATTTCAGGAGTATTCTCGAAGAAGCTGCCAGTATTGAAGATGGTTCCATTGTTTTTGGTTATTATGTGAACGACCCTGAACGGTATGGAGTTGTGGAGTTTGACGAAAAGGGGAGTGTAATCAGTATAGAAGAAAAACCGGAAAAACCAAAATCGAATTATGCGGTGACGGGTTTGTATTTCTATTCGAATGATGTGGTGGAGAAAGCCAAAAACCTGAAACCCTCAAAACGTGGTGAACTTGAAATCACCGATCTGAACCGGCTGTATCTTGAAGAAAACAGACTGAAAGTAAAATTGCTGGGACGTGGTTTTGCCTGGCTTGACACAGGAACCCATGACAGTTTGTTGCAGGCTTCCAATTTTATAGCCACCATCGAACAACGGCAGGGCCTGAAAGTTTCGTGTATCGAAGAGATTGCCTACAAAAAAGGGTTTATCACCAAAGAACAGTTGTTGGATTTAGCCAAACCACTCAGTAAAAATCAATATGGCCAGTACCTGATTCGCCTGGCCGAAAAACAAATATTCTCGTTTTAAAATGAAAGTAACAGAAACCCCGATACAGGGACTGCTGATTATTGAACCGTCGGTTTTTAACGACGAAAGAGGTTATTTTATTGAATCATACAAGTATGAAAAATATTTCGAGGCAGGAATCACATGCGCTTTTGTGCAGGATAATGAATCGAAGTCGGTACGCGGTGTAGTGCGCGGGTTGCATTATCAACTCAACCCGAATGCACAGGCAAAACTCGTGAGAGTGGTACAGGGGGTGGTTTTCGATGTGGCCGTCGATTTGCGGCAGGGATCACCTACTTTCGGGCAATGGTACGGAATTGAATTGAATGACAGGGATAAATGGCAGTTTTTTATTCCCCGCGGTTTTGCACACGGATTTGCTGTGTTAAGCGAAACAGCCATATTCTCCTATAAATGCGACAATGCCTACAACAAGGAATATGAACGGGCGATCAATCCGTACGATCCCAAACTGGCTATTAATTGGCAAATTCCGGAAAATGAAAGTATTGTGTCGGAAAAAGACAGGAATGCGCCCGGTATTGGTAGCGCTGAAATGAATTTTATCTATTATAAACCATGAGGATACTGGTTACAGGTGCATACGGACAATTGGGAAACGAATTGAAAGTACTCTCAGGCGATTATCCCGAATGGCAGTTTTTGTTTACCGATGCCGATACGCTGGATATTACAAATGATTTTTCGGTACAGTCATTTTTTGTCGGGAATAACCCCGACTTTGTTATCAATTGCGCTGCTTACACGGCTGTTGATAAAGCAGAAACTGATGTTGAAACCGCTGAAAAAGTAAATGCGCTGGCTCCTGAAATTCTGGCAAAAGCTGCTGCAAAAGCAGGTGCAAAACTGGTTCATGTTTCCACCGACTATGTGTTTGATGGAACCGGCCATTTGCCTTACACGGAAACAGACCCGGTTGGCCCGGCAAGTGTTTACGGCAAAACAAAGCTGGAGGGGGAAAACCGGGCACTGGCTGCCAATCAGCAAACAATTGTAATCCGCACTTCATGGCTTTATTCATCATTCGGAAATAATTTTGTAAAAACCATGTTACGGCTGGGGCACGAACGCGGTTTGCTCAATGTGGTTTTCGATCAGGTGGGGACACCGACTTACGCTGCCGACCTGGCTTCGGTTATACTTTTTATCATTGCCGCAACAGAAGCAAAACCCGAAGATTTTGTACCGGGAGTTTACCACTATTCAAACGAAGGCGTGGCAAGCTGGTACGATTTTGCCAAAACTATTTTCGAATTATCCGAAATGAACGTCCGGGTAAAGCCGGTTCGTTCCGATCAGTTTCCGACAGTGGCAAAAAGGCCGGCTTTTTCTGTTCTTGACAAAACAAAAATAAAAACAAACTATTGTGCCGAAATTCCTTATTGGAAGGACAGTCTTGAAATTTGTCTCCGAAAACTCAAAGAATTGTAAAATCTTTTGGAACGATCGTTTAAATTTGAAAATAAAAACAACAATGCTGACAAAGGCGAAATTATTAGCTGAAATAAAAACTTTTCCTGAAGAGTTCTCAATAGATCAACTGGTTGAAAGATTAATTTTGATTGAGAAAGTTGAAATTGGGAGAAAACAATCTGAAGCTGGAGATATAGTTTCAGAAGAAGAAATGGAATATGAGGTAAAAAAATGGTTCAAATAAATTGGACAAAACAGGCTAAAACTGATTTAAGGGAAATTGCTGATTATATTTCGATTGATTCAGTGAAATATGCACAATACCAAATTATGAATATAATCTCAGCTACAAAAAAAATTGAGAAAATTTGCAAGATTGGGTAAAATTGTACCTGAAATCAAAAATCCAAAAATCAGGGAATTAGTAACCGGAAACTATAGAATTATTTACTTGATTGTTAATGAGAGCAGGATTGATATTTTAACTATTCATCATTCTGCACGTGATTTAAGAAGACGAAAAATTTGAAAATAAAAAATCATAATAACATGGATAACGCATTATTACAGGAAGTACGTGAAAAAGCTGCACAATGGCTTTCTCCTGTTTACGACGAAAATACAAGAAAAGCAGTGCAGGCGCTGCTGGATAATCCCGACACAACCGAACTGGTTGACTCGTTTTACCGGAATCTCGAGTTTGGAACCGGCGGTTTGCGCGGGATCATGGGTGTGGGAACCAACCGTATGAATATTTATACTGTGGGAGCTGCCACGCAGGGGTTAAGTAATTACCTGAAAAAGAATTTTGCCAACCTTCCGCTCATAAAAGTGGCCATCGGTCACGACTGCCGTAACAACAGCCGTTTGTTTGCCGAAAGCAGCGCACGCATTTTTGCTGCCAATGGTATCAAAGCCTATCTTTTTGAAGATTTGCGCCCCACTCCGGAGCTTTCGTTTGCTATTCGCGAACTGGGTTGCCAGAGCGGAATTATCCTCACGGCTTCGCACAATCCGAAAGAATACAACGGTTACAAAGCTTATTGGGATGACGGTTCGCAGATTGTGGCGCCTCACGATGAAAATATCGTGGAAGAAGTGCTAAAAATCAAACCGGAAGATATCAAATTCAACGGGCCCGATGAACTGATTGAAATCATGGGTGCCGAAATGGATGAAAAATTTCTGGAGATGGCCAAATCGGTTTCCATATCACCCGATGTGATTGAACGGCATAAAAACATGAAAATCGTTTACACGCCCATTCACGGAACCGGTGTGAAGATGATTCCTGCGGCATTGCGCAAATTCGGATTTACCAATATCATCAATGTTCCGGAACAGGACGTGGTGAACGGTGATTTTCCAACGGTAATTTCGCCAAATCCCGAAGAACAGGCTGCCATGGACATGGCCATCAAAAAAGCTTACGAAGTGGATGCCGACCTGGTGCTGGCTTCTGACCCTGATGCTGACCGCATTGGCGTGGTGGTGAAAAACGACAAAGGAAAATACATTATCGTGAACGGAAACCAAACGGCGATGCTTTTCATCTATTACATCATCACCAAAATGAAGCAGGCCGGCAAATTGAAAGGAAACGAGTTTGTGGTAAAAACAATTGTTACCACCGAACTGATTGCCGAAATTGCCAAACGAAACCGAATTGAATATTTCGATGTGTACACAGGCTTTAAATTTATTGCCGAAATTATCCGTGAACTCGAAGGAAAGAAAAAATACATCGGCGGCGGCGAAGAGAGTTTTGGCTTTATGCCAGCCGATTTTGTACGCGATAAAGATGCCGTTACTTCTTGCGCATTGATGGCTGAAATTGCTGCATGGGCCATCGACCAGGGCAAAACCTTGTACGAGTTGTTGCAGGATATTTACCTCGAATACGGTTTTTCGAAAGAAAAAATGAAATACATTGTTCGCAAAGGAATGACCGGCGCTGCTGAAATTGAGCAGATTATGGTGCGTTTTCGCAACGACCCGCCGAAACAACTGGGTGGCTCGCCGCTGGAATGGGTAAAAGACTACGAAACCCTTGTGGCTAAAAACCTATTGACCGGAGAGGAAGTAAAAATCGATCAGAAAATAACTTCGAATGTGCTGCAATTCTTTACTGCAGAAGGAACAAAAATTTCGGTTCGCCCGTCGGGGACCGAGCCGAAAATCAAATTCTATTTCGAGGTGAAAGGGAAACTTGAATCGCGCGCTGAATTTGACGAAGCAGAGAAAAAGGCAGATGAACGGATCGATAAAATCATGGAAGAACTTGGATTGTAATGAAGAAAAGTTGTATTTAATTTTCTCTGACAATGGAAAAGATTGAAATAAGAATCAGGAAAAGTAACCTTCCAAAATTGAAAAAGATTCTGGATGATCTCGATTTTCTGGAATCTTATAAAGTGACCGAGGGGGATATTGATATCGTCTCGCTGGCTTCAGAACCGGCTTTGGCAGAGGAGTGGGACAGCGAGGAAGATTCACGTTGGGATAGTATATTGTAGAATTTGAGTTATGTTTAAGCAGGGTGATATTGTTTCAGTTACATTTCCATTTACAAATGCCAGAGAATTTAGAAAAAGGCCGGCATTGGTAATCTCGAATGAGAAAGTTAATCAAACCGGCGATTATCTCCTTGTTCAAATAACCTCAAAAATTAAAAAGGATGGACTCTCTTTGATTTTAAATGATGAAGATTATTCAAATCTGATTCTGCCGTTAAGAGCTATGTTCGGATTCATAAGATTTTTCTTTTGAATGAAGCGTTGATCAATAAAAAAATATCAGCGGTTACCATTAATTTCAGAAGGTCATTGATCAAAAGAATAACAGAAATAATCAACTAATAATTACTTTAATAAAATCAAAAAGACTATGAGAAAGTACTTAGTATTTGCAGTTTTGCTTTATGCAGCAGCAACAGTTTTTGCCCAGACTCCCGAACCCATGAAAATGAAACCGGAAATGACAGAAATCTGGGATCCGGAAATCAGGGTTGTTACACCAGGCCAAGCGCCGAGTGATGCACCTTCGGATGCCATTGTTTTGTTTGATGGGACCAATCTGAACGAATGGACAAATGGCAAAGGTGAACCTGCAGAATGGACTTTGGCCGATGGTTGTGTTACCGTGAAAAAGGGAACCGGAACTATTCAGACCAAACGTGTTTTTAATGATTTTCAGCTGCACATCGAGTGGCGCACGCCTGCCGAAGTGGTTGGCGAAAGCCAGGGACGTGGCAACAGTGGTATTTTTATGCAGGGTATTTATGAACTCCAGGTTTTGGATAATTACAACAACCGTACTTACCGCAACGGCCAGGCCGGTAGTATTTACAAACAGCACCCGCCGCTTGTAAATGCCTGCAAAGCACCGGGTGTTTGGCAAACTTACGATGTAATTTACACGGCTCCCCGTTTTAACGAAGACGGGACCTATTTTACACCGCCTACCATCACTGTTTTGCAAAATGGCGTTTTGGTGCAAAATAATGTGAAAATGCGCGGACCAACAGAATACATTGGCATTCCGGAATACACGGTTAAAAAACATGGTGCAGGCCCGATTGTTTTACAGGATCATGGCAACCCGGTGAGTTTCCGCAATATCTGGATCAGGGAATTGTAATAAATTCAGTATTAAAAAATCGCCTGAATTACGTTCAGGCGATTTTTTTCAATACTCAATACTCAATACTCAGTACTCAGTACTGAATATTCAAATCCACACCTCATTTCTTTTCTTTCAGTTTATCCTTAAATACTTTTCTGAATTTTTCCACTTTTGGTGCCACAACAAACTGGCAATAAGGCTGGTTTTTATTCCGTGCAAAATAATTAACGTGGTAATCTTCTGCCGGATAAAACGCTTTGAATGCAGTTACCTCCTGACTTGTCCCCTCTTAAATTAGTGCGGTTGTAAGTATTTGAAAATCAATGTTTGTGTTTAAAAAAAGACTAAATTTACCGCACTAAGGGTAGGTTTAGGATGAAAATCAGGGTTGTCAAAACCGCATCAAAGGCACG
>JAJUGS010000399.1 GCA_029265875.1 Prolixibacteraceae bacterium | reverse complement strand
GTCTTCAGTTTCGGCAAGAACTACTGCCGGGTAGCCGCCAAATGTAAGGTACTCGTCTAACAAATGTTTTATTCTGTTTTGCTGAAGAGAAAAGTAATTTTCACGTGTTCTGATTTCATTAAGTTCCAAAAGCAGATCACTGTTATTTTTGAATACGAGAAACTCCTCAAAACTCAATGTGTACAGATTAAAAATCTGTTTACGGCCAGCCAGCGAATCGGTAAACTTCTTATCAATATAAAAAGCACTGCTGCCTGAACAGATGATTTTTATTTTATCTGCGTGAAAGTCAAAATGGTATTTCAGAAAATTAGCCGGATTTTTCAGGTATTGAATCTCATCTATCAAAACATAAATTTTTGACTGAGAATTGGGCAACATGGAAAAAAGTTCTTCAGGATGTGAATCGAAACGTGTCAGAATAACCGGATTTTCAAGCGAAAAATAGATGCATAGAATGTTGTTTTGCTTAAAATATTCTTCCAGCATCTTTAAAACCGATGTTTTTCCGCACTGTCGAGGACCAGTAATTATGGCAAAATCTTTTATATTGAGAGAGTTAATTATTTCGGTTACTATGGGTCGGGTAATCAGTTTCATTCTGTAAAAATACAATAATCCTGATATTTTTCATTTACAATGTAAATTTTATCCGATAATTTTCATTTATCAGGTGAATATTATCCGATATTTTTCATTCAATACTGCAACTGTCTCGATTAAAATGGTCATAATTTCAGTTAGAATCAGATTTCTCAAACAATATTTTATTCAGATAACAGGAATAAACCACACAAAACACCACATTCTTTTTCAAAATAGCGCTATTTTTAAGCCTCAAATATTTATATCTGATTCTTCAGAATGATTCATATATCCAATTGATATTAAAGTCAGTACCATGAAACTATTTACAACAAAACAGATAGCAGCAATCGACCGTTTCACTGTTGAAAATGAACCGGTAACACATATTGATTTAATGGAGCGGGCAGCCCTGCAAATTTCAAACTGGCTGCTTCATCAGTTTTCGAACGAACGGAAGCTGGTGTTTTTTGCGGGTCACGGGAATAATGGCGGCGATGCACTGGCAGTTGCCCGCCTGCTCGCCGGTCTCGATTTCATGTGCGAAGTGTATATTTTGAACCTTCAGAAAGAATTAACCGATTCTTCAGCCATCAACCTCGAACGTTTGAAACAACAGGGAAAAGTAAAGGTTTCGGTTTTAAACCAGGTCGGCGATTTTCCTGCAATACAACCATCGGATGTAATTATCGACGGGATTTTTGGTTCGGGACTGACACGCGCCGTGGAAGGATTTGCCGCCGAAATCATCAGCAAAATCAATACGTTGACCAACACGGTTGTTTCGATTGATATTCCCAGCGGGCTACCCGGCGAAAACAGTGCGGGCTGCAACGAAAACAATACAATCCGGGCATGCCACACGCTCACTTTTCAATTCCCGAAACTGAGCTTTTTGTTTCCTGAAAACGAACAATTCACCGGAAAATGGGAGGTTTTGCCCATCGGACTTCATCCCGAAGGAATTGAGCAAACCCCCAGTTATTTTGTTTTCACCGGAAAAGAAGAAGTGAAAAAACTATTCCCTTCGCGTTCAAAGTTCGGGCACAAAGGGAAATATGGCCACGCGCTGCTGGTTGCCGGGAGTTTTGGGAAAATGGGTGCCGCCATTCTCGCCTCCCGCGGTTGTTTACGTGCCGGAAGCGGATTACTGACAACGCATGTTCCGCATTTTGGATACACGATTATTCAGACTGCTGTTCCTGAAGCGATGGCCAGTGTCGATCAGCATGATACGATTTTTACCGAATTCCCCGACCTTACACCTTTTAATGCCATTGGAGCCGGGCCGGGACTTGGACAAAAAACCAACACAAAACGCGCGCTGTACCAACTCATCAACAACCAGGAACGACCACTTGTGCTCGATGCCGATGCAATCAACATCATTGCTGAA
Source organism: Prolixibacteraceae bacterium (assembly GCA_029265875.1). Taxonomy (GTDB): domain Bacteria; phylum Bacteroidota; class Bacteroidia; order Bacteroidales; family Prolixibacteraceae; genus Draconibacterium. The sequence goes on along the minus strand of JAJUGS010000399.1, from coordinate 161 downwards.
AATCCTGCCTGGCTGAGTGTTCTCCCCGAAAACACCATTCTCACCCCTCACCCCGGCGAATTCAGAAGGCTGACCGGAGAAGCTGGCAATTCTTGGGAAGTATTGCAGCAACAAATTGCATTTTCGGCAAAATACCGCATTATAATAGTCCTGAAAGGTGC
>JAJUGS010000219.1 GCA_029265875.1 Prolixibacteraceae bacterium | reverse complement strand
TCGATGAGCGAAGTTGCCGCCATGCTGATTGTGGAAGCGTGAAAGCCGACGGAACAGTTAACAGGGCTGCTTTGCCGGCAATTTTTAATCCCGAAGATTTGAATGCGCTGGAACAGGCACTCAGAATTAAAGAAAAATTTCAGGGGACAACTATCACATTGCTAACAATGGGACCGGGCAGGGCTGCCGAAATAATCCGCGAAGGGTTATTCCGTGGTGCCGACGATGGCATTTTACTTACCGATAGAGCGTTTGCCGGTTCTGATACGTTGGCTACATCGTATGCTTTAGGTCAGGCTATTAAAAAATATGGGAAATTTGATCTGATTATTGCCGGTCGTCAGGCTATTGACGGCGACACAGCACAGGTTGGGCCACAGGTAGCCGAAAAACTGAAAATACCCCAGGTTACTTATGCCGAAGAAATTCAGAACATTGAGAATGGGAAAGTTACAGTTAAACGTCGTCTGGAACGTGGTGTTGAAGTAGTTAAATGCCCAATGCCGCTGGTGGTTACCGTTAACAGTTCGGCTCCCGATTGTCGTGCCCGCAATGCAAAACTGATCATGAAATACAAACATGCCAAAACAGTTACCGAATTGCAGGATTCAAACGAAGACTATCTTCACCTGTACAACGATCGTCCGTATCTAAATATTAAGGAATGGACGGTTCAGGATATTGAAGTGGACATGAATGAACTCGGTCTGGCAGGCTCGCCCACCAAAGTAAAAAAAGTGGACAATGTGGTGCTCCAGGCCAAAGAAGCCAAAGTAATCACTTCTGCTGACGAGGATATCGATCAGCTGATGCGCGAGTTAATTGAAAATCACACAATCGGTTAATTGTTTAAAAAGTATTAATTATGAACAGTGTTTTTGTTTATTGCGAAATAGAAGACGGCCATGTAGCCGAAGTGAGCCTTGAACTGCTCACAAAAGGCCGCTCACTGGCTACCGAACTGAAATGCAAACTGGAGGCAGTTGCCATTGGTTACAAACTGGATGGAATCGAAAAAACAATATTTCCTTATGGCGTTGATGTGCTGCACATTGCCGATGACAAAAGGCTTGCTCCTTATACAACATTACCTCATTCTTCAATTGTAATAAAACTTTTTGAAGAAGAAAAACCGCAGATTGCATTGATGGGTGCCAGCTCTGTTGGCCGCGATTTGGGACCACGGGTTTCTTCAGCGCTGCACAGCGGGTTGACAGCCGATTGCACCTCACTGGTAATTGGTGATCACGAAGACAAAAAAGCCGGTAAAGTTTATCATAATCTTCTTTACCAAATCCGCCCTGCTTTTGGCGGAAACATCATTGCCACCATTATCAATCCCGATTGCCGGCCACAAATGGCGACAGTTCGTGAAGGTGTGATGAAAAAAGAAATTCTCGATCCGGCCTACAAAGGAATAATCAACAAACTCGATGTTTCGAAATATACCAGCGAAACTGATTTTGTGGTTGAACTGATTGAGCGCCACATGGAGAAAAGCAAAGTCAATATTAAAGGCGCCCCGATTATTGTGGCCGGTGGCTACGGTGTTGGCTCGAAAGAAAATTTTAATTTGCTTTTTGAATTAGCCGAAGTTCTGGGAGGCGAAGTGGGCGCTTCGCGCGCTGCTGTGGATGCGGGTTATATCGAACACGAAAGACAGATTGGCCAGACCGGTACAACGGTCCGCCCTAAACTTTATATCGCCTGCGGAATATCAGGCCAAATTCAGCACCGGGCGGGCATGGAAGAATCTGCACAAATAATTGCCATCAATACTGATCCTGAAGCCCCGATTAATTCGATTGCGGATTATGTAATTACCGGAGACGTTGGTGAAATTATCCCGAAAATGATTAAGTATTATAAGGCAAACACCAAGTAGTTCAACTTTTAAAACTGAAGTAAAATGGCTAATTATTATTTAGACAATAAAGACCTGAAATTCCACCTGACGCATCCGCTTATGGAAAAAATCGTCAGGCTGAAAGAAAGGAATTTCGAAGAAAAAAAATCATACGATTTTGCCCCGATGGACTACGAGGATGCAATTGACAGCTTCGATAAAGTGTTGGAAGTGGTTGGCGAAATTTGTGGCGACATCATAGCACCCAATGCCGAAAGCATTGATGCAGAAGGCCCGCAGGTTATTGACGGGCATGTTAAATATGCCCGTGGAACCGAAGAAAACATCAAGGCATTGAACAACGCCGGTCTGATGGGAATGTCGCTCCCACGCAGATTTGGCGGATTGAATTTCCCGATTGTTCCTTACATTATGGCAGCCGATATTGTTTCGCGCGCCGATGCAGGATTTGTGAACATCTGGGGTTTGCAGGACTGCGCCGAGACCATCAACGAATTTGCCAGTGAAGAACAAAAAGCAAAATATCTGCCTCGTGTGAGCGCCGGCGAAACTATGGCAATGGACCTTACAGAACCTGACGCAGGTTCCGATTTGCAGGCTGTTCAGTTAAAAGCAACCTGGGATGAGAAAAAAGGCACCTGGCTGCTGAATGGTGTAAAACGTTTTATTACCAACGGCGACGGCGATATTTCGCTGGTACTGGCGCGTTCTGAAGCCGGGACAAAAGACGGACGTGGTTTGTCGATGTTTATTTACGACAAGAAAAATGGCGGAGTAACCGTTCGTCGCATCGAACATAAAATGGGAATTATTGGTTCGCCAACCTGCGAGCTTGTATTTAAAGATGCGCCCGGAGAACTGGTGGGCGACCGTAAAATGGGGCTGATCAAATATGTAATGGCATTGATGAATGGCGCCCGTTTGGGAATCGCTGCGCAATCGGTGGGTGTTTCTGAATCGGCATACCGCGAAGCGCTGGCTTACGCAAAAGAACGCACCCAGTTTGGCAAGGCCATCATTCGATTCCCTGCAGTTTACGAAATGATTTCGAACATGAAAGCCAAACTCGATGCATCAAGGTCACTACTTTATGAAACAGCACGATTTGTAGATATTTACAAAACTTATATGCACATTTCAGAAGAAAGGGCGCTTGATAAGGAAGAAAGAGCTGAAATGAAAAAATACCAGAAACTGGCCGACATTTATACACCCCTGGCAAAAGGCTTGTCAAGCGAATTTTGCAACCAGCTGGCATACGATGCGGTTCAGGTTCACGGTGGTTCTGGGTTTATGAAAGATTACCCGGTTGAACGGATTTACCGCGATGCACGCATTACTTCAATCTATGAGGGAACCACCCAGTTACAGGTTGTGGCGGCCATCCGTGGTGTTACCACCGGTGCTTATCTCGAACAAATCAGGGAATACGAGGCACAGAAAATCAATCACGAACTGGAATTTATGCGCCGTACCCTGATTATCCTGACGGATGATTATGAACAGGCAGTAGCAAAAGTGGTCAATAGTAACGACAATGAATTTATTGATTTTCATGCCCGCCGGTTGGTTGAAATGGCCGGACACATTATCATGAGTTACCTGCTGGTTTTAGACAGTAATCGCGATGCGGCTTACACTTCATCTGCCCGTAACTTTATCAGAATTGCAAAATCGGTTGTAAAAGGTCATGCCGAGTTTATCAAAAGTTCGGTGGTTGAAGACCTTGCATCCTATAAAATTGAGTTGTGATAAAATCCGGCGATCGGTATTTTATTATTAAGAGCTGGTTTTTGCCGGCTCTTTTTTTTCGTCAAACTGCCACTTAAGAAATTTCAGAAAAAATCTGATTCTTATTACAATACACAATCATTACTTTATTTCTGAAGATTATCTATATTCGCCACATCATAAAACTGTAACATTAAAATTCTTTAAAATGAAAAAAATCCTGGTTCTCATGCTTCTAGTGGCAGTTTTTGCCTGTTCCAAAAAACCTGAAGGTTTTCAGATAGATGTTAAATTAACAGGTGCCGAAGGAAAAATTTTACTTGAAAAACGTGGCTCCGGAGAATGGATCCCGGTTGATACAGCTGATATTGTTGAGGGTGTTGCTGTACTTAAAGGAAAAGTTGACAACCCATCTGAATTGTATTTATCAGTTTTGGGCAGCCGTGCAAAAGCCATTCTTTTTGTGGAAAATGCAAAAATGACAGTAACCGGAAATGCAGATTCACTCGATAAAATGGTGGTTACAGGCTCGCTTACCCATAATGAATACGATGCTTTGAATAAAGAAATAAATGCGGTGGCTGAAAAATACATGGCCATGTACAAGGAATCGAGAGATGCCATTGCAGCCGGCGACACAGCCAAAGGACGCCAGATTATGGAGGAAGTTGAAAAACTTTACGAAAGCACCAATACCATGCGTGAGGATTTTATTAAGAACCACCCGGCTTCGTATGTAAGTCCTTTCCTGCTCTCGCAAATTCAATATGGAAAAGAAGCAGAAGAACTGGAAGCATTGGTTGGCGTGCTGGATCCAAAACTCGATTCGCTTACCACTGTATTAAAACTGAAAGAACAGATTGCAAAACTGAAAACTGTTTCTGTCGGACAGGTTGCGCCTGATTTTACACAGAACGATCCGGATGGGAACCCGGTTCCCTTCTCTTCCGTTTACAGCCAGAACAAATTAACCTTACTCGATTTCTGGGCTGCCTGGTGTGGCCCCTGCCGTGCCGAAAATCCGAATGTGGTGGCAGTTTACAACGAATTCAATAAAAAAGGATTTACTGTTTTTGGCGTTTCTCTCGATCGCACAAAAGAAGACTGGTTAAAAGCAATTGCTGACGATAAATTAACATGGACACACGTTTCCGACCTGGCTTATTGGCAGAATGCTGCTGCCCAGACCTATGCAATCCAGTCAATCCCATCGAATCTGCTGGTTGACCAAACTGGCAAAATCATCGCAAAAAACAAACGCGGTGACGAACTTCGTGCTTTTGTGGCCGAATATTTAAAATAAAGTAAAGCTTTTCATACAACGTAATAGCCTTTCTTCGGAAAGGCTTTTTTTGTGCCATCTAATTTCTACTTTTGCCACCATGTTTCAAAATCATTTAGGCGAAATTGCCGGCGTTTTAACCGCTGTGTTCTGGACAGTTACCAGCCTGGCTTTTGAGTCGGCAGGGAAAAAAGTGGGTTCTTTATCGGTCAACCTCATCAGGCTGATCATTGCTTTTGGTTTTCTTTCGGTTTACAGTTGGGTTACGCGCGGATTTTTGTTCCCATCCGATGCCACCGGCTACCAATGGCTGTGGCTTTCACTTTCAGGATTGGTGGGTTTTGTAATTGGCGATTTATTACTTTTCCAGGCGCTGGTGGTGATCGGCGCACGCATTGCCATGCTGGTAATGGCTTTGGCACCACCCTTTGCTGCTTTTATTAGCTGGCTTGTTTTGGGCGAAGTCTTGTCGGCCTCCAACCTTTTGGGAATGGTTATTACCTTAACCGGTATTGTGATTGTGATTCTGAAACGCGAAAAAACCGAAGAAAACGGAACCGTAAAAACCAAACTGAAATCGAACTATTCCATCCAGGGAATTTTGCTGGCATTGGGTGGCGCCATCGGACAGGGAGCCGGACTGGTTTTAAGCAAAAAAGGAATGGGAAGTTACGACCCGTTTTCGTCGTCGCAAATCCGTGTACTAACTGGCATTGCCGGGTTTATTGTAGTACTGACCCTGATGCATCGCTGGCCGCGGTTTGTGGCAGCAATTAAAAATATTCCTGCCATGAAACGAATTACGCTGGGTGCATTTTTTGGCCCGTTTCTGGGCGTGTCGTTTTCACTGCTGGCGGTTCAGCATACACAGGCGGGTATTGCCGCCACTTTGATGTCGATTTCACCAGTTTTGATAATTGCACCGGCGGTAATTCTATTCAAAGAAAAAATTAATTGGAAAGAGATTGTGGGTGCTGTGATTACCGTGATTGGCGTGGCATTGTTCTTCTTGTAAAATCCGTCAGTTTAAATCCAGAAAAGCTCTGAGTTCGGCCATTCTAAGCTGCCGCTCCACCGAAAAGGCAGTACTTTCGCGTTCAACTTTATCGAACAAAAACCACGATTTGCTGAAATAGGCCAGTTTCTCGCTTTCACTCTCAGTAATTTCACCCTGTTCCTTTAAAACAAAAGCAATCAGTTCGAGATGTTCGTTGGTGAGCTTTTTCCAGTCCGTTAAATACCTCATCATTTCTTCTGCCGGCATTGCAACAAAATCCGCTTCAACAGCCAGGCACCGGTAGAAATAATCAATTTCCTCCAGTGCATTTTCTTTTTGTCCGATTTTCCGCAGCCTTATGATGCGGGCAATCACCTCGAATAGCATCATCAGCTGGCGCATTAAAAAATCACGTTCAAATCCCATTTTTTCTGAAATTGCAGTTAAAGATACGCAACGAATAAAGAGACTTAATATGTAGCTTTGCAAAAAATAAAGCAAATGGGCATTTTTGACGATATTTTTGGAAACAGCGATGGTTATTCGGATGGTTTGAAGGAAGGAAAAGACTTTTACATGGAAAATGGGTACCGGGTGATGACCGAAAGTTACCTGATCAACCGTGGTTATTGCTGTTCGAACGGGTGCCGGCACTGCCCCTACTGGCCCAAAGCCCAAAAAGGAAACACACAGTTGCGACCGGGATTAACAAAAAAAGAACACTGATGAACGGAAAAGATTTGCGCATTGTATTTATGGGAACCCCCGATTTTGCAGTGGCCAGTTTAAAAGCGCTGGTGGAAGGCGGGTACAACGTGGTGGGCGTAATTACCGCCCCCGACAAACCTGCCGGCCGGGGAAAACAGCTTTCGGAGTCGGCCGTAAAAAAATATGCCGTTGCCAACCATCTTTTTCTGATGCAACCCGAGAAGTTGAAAAACCCGGAGTTTTTGGCAGCGTTGCAAAGTCTGAACGCCGATTTGCAGGTGGTGGTGGCTTTCAGGATGTTGCCGGAGGTGGTTTGGAACATGCCCCGGCTGGGAACTTTTAACCTCCACGGTTCGCTGTTGCCGCAATACCGGGGTGCTGCCCCTTTGAACTGGGCTGTTATCAACGGCGAAACAAAAACCGGTGTTACCACTTTTTTGCTCGACCACGAAATTGATACCGGCAAGGTGCTGTTTAAATACGAAACCGAAATTGGTGAAAACGAAACGGTGGGCGATATTCACGACCGGCTGATG
>JAJUGS010000029.1 GCA_029265875.1 Prolixibacteraceae bacterium | reverse complement strand
GTGGTCGCTTACAATAAAACCACCGGCGAAATGGTCTGGAAAACCGCCAATCTGGGCAACGAAACTTATGTAAGTCCAACGGTGGTAAAAATTGATGGGGCTGACCATATTGTGATGGTCACTTCCTCCACCAACCCGATCGGACGGCCAGATGCACCAAAAACACCGGGAAATATTACCGGGATTGAGCCCCTCACTGGGAAAATACTTTGGAATTTTTCGGGATGGGAATGTCATATTTCGGTAGCACCGGCTGTGGATGCCGGAAACAATAAAATTCTTGTCGTTGGCGGATACGAACACGGGGCACTGATGATTCAGGTCGCGAAAAAACCAGATGGCAGTTTCGAACCTAAAGAACTTTTCAGAACCGTTGAATTTGGCGACCAGACGAAACCTCCGTTGTTAATCGATGGTTATTTCTATGCTCAATATGGAACCAATAACCGCCGCGATGGAATGGTTTGCATGAGCATGGACGGCCAAATCATGTGGAAAACCAAACGCGACCCTGATTTCAATAAAGGAAGTATGGTGTATGCAGATGGTTTGATTCTGGCAACTGATGGTGCTAAAAAACTTTTTCTGATTGAGCCAAATCCGACCGCTTTTAAACCAATTACATCAGCAGAACTGCTTGCCGCGCCGCCTGCAGGAGAAGGCATGGCCGCCCGTTTCGGCACCCAAAACTGGGCTCCGATTGCGTTAGCCAATGGCAAATTGCTCATCCGCGACCAAAACCGGATGATTTGTGTGAAAGTGGCTGAATGATTTCAGAAAATAATAATTGAAAAAAAACCAAAATGAATACACGAAAATTAGGCATAAGCAACCTCGAAGTTTCGGCACTGGGACTGGGTTGCATGGGAATGAGCTTTTCTTTTCCACCCTTCCCGGAAAAGAAAGACATGATTGTAATGTTGAGGAAAGCCGTTGAAATGGGCGTGACGTTTTTCGATACCGCCGAAGTGTACGGCCCTTACACCAATGAGGAACTGGTGGGCGAAGCCCTTCAACCCTTGCGCAAAGAAGTGGTAATTGCCACCAAATTTGGTTGGGATATCACCGACGGAAAAATGGTTGGACTGAATAGCCGCCCGGAACAGATCCGAAAAGTTGCCGAAGCATCGCTCAAACGCCTGCGAACCGATGTAATCGACCTGTTTTACCAGCACAGGGTTGACCCGAACGTGCCGATTGAAGACGTTGCCGGAACGGTGAAAGACCTTATTAAGGAAGGGAAAGTCCGCCATTTCGGGCTGTCGGAGGCCGGCGTGAAAAATATCCGCCGCGCCCACGCCGAGCAACCGGTTACAGCGCTGCAAAGCGAATATTCGCTGTGGTGGCGCGAACCGGAGGATGAAATCATCCCAACACTCGAAGAACTGGGCATCGGGTTTGTGCCTTTCAGTCCGCTGGGAAAAGGGTTTCTCACCGGCAAAATCGACGATAAAACCACTTTTGAAACCACCGATTTCAGGGCAACTGTTCCCCGTTTTTCGGCAGAAAACCGCAAAGCCAATAAAGTGGTTGTTGATTTACTCACTTCCATTGCCAAAGAAAAAGAGGCAACACCTGCCCAGATTGCATTAGCGTGGCTACTGGCAAAAAAACCCTGGATAGTGCCGATTCCCGGAACCACCAAACTGCACCGGCTCGAAGAAAACATCGGAGCTGTTCAATTGCAGCTTTCGGCTGAAGAATTGAAACAAATTGATGAAGCCTCTGCAAAAATCAAAATCGTGGGTGACCGCTATTCAGAGGCTGCACAGAAATGGATTGACAGGTAGTTTTTAAAGTTTAAGGATGACTTGAAAAGTCGAAACTTTAATAACCGCATGGTCAACGACCTGCGGAATAGCAAAAAAGACCGAATAACTGCCTGAAAGGCAGGACTAAATTTTTACTTTGTATTGAGGAATACCTCACTATTTAAATTGAAAACAAAAATTATGATTTCGGACGTTTTTTTTGAAAGCCTTATGTTGTGCTGCCTTTCAGGCAGTTGTTGTGTGAGGTTAGTTACCCTAGGTCAACGACCCAGGGTTATGAAAATAAAACACCTTTGGTGTTAAAACGTCACTATTCTAATACTTAACAATTAAACTGCAACATGAAAATCATCATCACAGGAGCAACAGGAATGGTGGGCGAAGGCATTTTACTTGAGTGCCTGCAACTGCCGAAGGTAACGGAAATTCTGAGTGTAAGCCGCAAACCCTGTGGCATCAGCCACCCCAAACTGAAGGAATATCTTGTTGCCGATTTTTTGTCGATTGACCTGAACGATGAAAAGCTGAAAGGTTACGACGCCTGCTTTTTTTGCGCAGGTATCAGCAGTGTGGGTGTCAGCGAAGACGAATATCGCCGGATTACTTACGACACCACATTGCATTTTGCAAAAGCCTGCAATCCAAATCCCAAAATGTCGTTTATTTATGTGAGCGGCGGTGGCACCGACAGCAGCGAAAAAGGCCGGATGGCCTGGGCGCGCATCAAAGGCAAAACCGAAAACGATTTGATGAAACTCCCATTTAAACAGGCATTTGGTTACCGTATAGGTTTCATGATTGCCTCGCCCGGACAAAAAAGGGTGTTGAAATACTACAACTATTTCAGTTGGCTGATTCCGATTATAAAGGCAGTAACACCCAACATGATATCAACCATGCGCGAAGTGGCGCTTTCGATGATTTATGCTGCCCAAAACGGCTACCCGAAAAATGTAATCGAGGTGAAGGATATTAAAGTGATGGCTGGAAAAACAAGATACTAATCTTGGCATATCTTATTTTCATAATTTTTGTCTTTATCCCACACTTTTCCCTTTTCGTCATTTGTTCAGTGCAAATCCCGGCTTTCGACTGAAAGCATTGAAAACCATGCAAATCATTTTTTTATTCATAACAATTGATATCGGAAGCGTTTGAAAATTTCAACCTTTTTAGTATACAAATCATTCCCTGTTGAGCGTAAGGTTTTATAAAATCTATTTTTTTCGGTACTCCCGCGGCGAAACCCCTGCCAGCCGTTTAAAATATTTCCCAAAAAACGATTGCGATGGAAAATGCAGCTCGTCGCTGATTTGCTGAATGTTCATTCCCGTTGATTTCAACAGCGCTTTGGCTTCGAGCATCACATATTCGTTTATCCATTCGTTTACCGATTTATTACTGTTGTCCCTGATAAGTTTCGAGAGATATTTGGGTGTCAGTTTCAACCGGGCAGCATAAAAACCCACTTGCCGCTCCTTTCTGAAATTTGCTTTTACAAGGTTGATAAACTCCTCCGTCAGAATTTCATGCCTGCTTTTTTTGTTGGTAACGTTTGGTTGATGAAACTTGTAACCCCAACTGTAAAACATGGCCTGAACCAGGTGTTTCACTGTTTCGAGCCGATATGGATTTGTTGTTTGCCGCATTGCGCTTTGCAGCATCAGAAAAAATCCGGCAACCGAAGCCAGCTCTTCATGCGACAGCTTCACCAGTGGATTATCAGTGACCGTAAAAAACAACGGCAGTCGTTCGCGCGGCCCTGACAATAAATCGGAAAGAAACCGCTTTGACATGAGCAGAAAAAAGCCCGAAAAATTGTCGCTCACCGACTGGTATTGCACAATTTGCCCCGACATGATTACAAACATCGCAGGTGCTTCTATAATGTAATCTTTGAGATTTACATTCATATTTAATGCACCCTGGCTACACAGAATCGCAAGCGGAATATCCATTTTTACCGGATAATCAAAAGCCGGCATATGCAGTGGGTCGCAAAACAAAATCAGATCGTCGCCAATATAATCGGTTTCCTCAGTTTTTTGCCCGGCCAGCCAATTGGTTGCTGATAGTTTACGTTTCATCTAATTTAAAACCTGAATCAGGCTGAATAATAACCATTTTTCGACCTATCGACCAAAAATACGCAATTTATGGACTATTTCAGATTTCAGCAACACCTACTTTTGAGTTGTAACTTTAAAATATCAGCAATGAAAAAATCAGTCTTTTTATTCACAGGGATTCTTTATGTTGTCCTTTCGCTAACCATGCAGGCACAAACAAAAACAGAAATTAATTTTTATAAAGGCACATGGAATGCGGCATTCGATGGTCCCCAGGGAACTGTAAAAATGGTAATTGGGTTTGAACACACAGGCGAAAAAACAGTGGCAACCTTAAAAGACGAAGCCGGTAAGGAGTTGTATAAAGTGGTAAAAACCGAAATCAAAGAAAACAAGGCAACCATAATTTTTATCGGCAGCCAGGGGTCTGAAGTTGATCTGGTGATGACAAAAAAAGACGACGACCACGCCAATTGCAATATTATGGGCATGTACAGCGCGGTGGCAGAAAGAAAAAAGTAATTCAAAATCTGCTTAACTTTCACCAAAAAACATTAAAAACAACATCGATGGCAACGAAAAGAATCTGCATGTTTTTAATGCTGCTACAGGTCGCAAATGCAGGTATTCAGGCTCAGTGCAAAATTGTCGGGAAAAATCTGGCTTTCGAAATAGCTGACACCCTTTTCAACAAGCCGTTTATTGATGTGGATGAGTGGCGCGAAAAACCGGTTCGTCATCGTTATATTCACGGAGGTTTTGAAGGGACTGACACCCGTTTTTCGTTTTATTTTCCACCAAAAGAACAATACGAAGGACGTTTTTTTCAATATGTAACACCATTTCCTGATAACGAAAACCTGTCGCAGGGAGCCACCGGCGAAAACGATAAAATTGGCTTTTCGGTGGCCAGCGGTGCCTATTTTATCGAAACCAATGGCGGTGGAAAAACCGATTTCACCAATCCCGGAAAACGGCCCGACGCAACCATCGGCGCTTACCGTGCCAATGCTGCTTCTGCTCAATTCTCAAGAATAGTTGCGTTGGAAATCTTTGGTGGCAACCGGCCGTTTGGCTACCTGTTTGGCGGGAGCGGCGGGGCTTATCGCACCGTTGGCGGTATTGAAAACACGCAGGGGGTCTGGGATGGAGCTGTGCCTTATGTTTTGGGGTCGCCCATGGCAATACCGAATTGCTTTACCGCTCGGATGCACGCCATGCGCATTTTAAACGGTAAGTTTCAGCAGATTGTGGATGCGCTTGAGCCGGGCGGCAGCGGCGATATGTATGCCGGATTGAACGACGAAGAAAAAGCAGCTTTACAGGAAGTTACCCGGATGGGATTTCCGCCACAATCGTGGTACGCGTGGGAAACCATGGGAATTCATGGGTTTCTGGTTTTGTATGGTGGCGTTGTAATGGCCGACCAGAAATATTTTAAAGAAGATTTCTGGAACAAACCCGGTTATCTTGGGTACAATCCTCCAAAATCGTTGCTTGATGCACGAATTCAGAAAATAAGCAAAATCAGGGCCGTAATTGGTTACGAAGATGCTGTAAAACTGGGACTGAGCGAACCATTGTCGGCCGAAGACCGCGGCAGCGCCGACAACGCCTGGAAAAACACGGGCGACAAAGGCGAAAAACCCGAAGCTTTTCAGTTGGAAGATGTAATGCCCGATGTAAATTTTCTGGGCGGCGATTTAATCATCAAAACCGGTGAAGCAGCCGGAGCAACCCTTCAGGTTACAAAAGCTGAAGGTGATAAAGTGGCACTGGCACCCACCAATTCGCTGGACGTGCTGGCGAAAATAAAACCGGGCGAGAAAGTGCAGGTTGACAACTCCAACTTTCTGGCGGTGCAGACTTACCATCGCCACCAGGTGCCGGGCAAAGATTATTATGTGTGGGACCAGTTCCGTGACAAAGATGGCAATCCAATTTATCCACAACGCCCGATGTTGCTGGGGCCTCTGTTTACCATGGGTGCGGCTGGTTCGGTACCCACCGGAAAATTCAGTGGCAAAATGATTTTGCTGGGCTCGTTGTGGGACCGCGAAGCCTACCCGTGGCAATGCGACTGGTACCGCCAGCGGGTTATTGAAAACCTGGGCGACAAAACCGATGATAATTTCAGGCTTTGGTTTACCGATCATGCCATTCATGGCGACCAGAGTAATCAATTAGATGACCCAACCCGCGTGGTGAGTTACCTCGGTGTTTTGCAACAGGCCCTGCGCGATTTGAGTTTGTGGGTTGAAAAAGGAATTGCCCCGGCGGCTACAACCAATTACAAAATTGAAGATGGACAAGTGATTATTCCACCAACAGCCAATGAACGCGCTGGTATTCAGCCTGTGGTTTCAGTGACGGTTGACGGAAAAAAACACACAGATATTTCGGCAGGCGAAACCGTGACATTGACAGCAGTGGTTGAAATTCCGGAAGGACAAGGCAAACTGGTGGAAGCTGCCTGGGATTTTGATGGTTCGGGAACCTACAAAACGGTTGTTGACTTGACAAAAGCAGCAACAAAAAGTAACGGCTCACACATTGAAATCAGTCAGAAATACACCTTTACAAAAGCCGGGACTTATTTTCCTGTATTGCGTGTTGCCGCTGAAAGAAATGGAAATACAACAACCTACTTTGCAAAAATTCAGAATCTCGACAGGGTTCGGGTGGTAGTGAAATAGGAGATGTGAATGAAAGGTTGAATAGGCATTTTCAATTTTACTTTGTCCTGCCTTTTAGGCAGTTGTTTTTTGATGTTATTTCCGCAGGTCGATGACCTAACGGTTATGAAAATCTGACTTTCCAAGTCAGTTGTCAGCTTGTCCTGAAAGGACTTATTTTCATAACCACAGGTTTATAACCTGGGGCACAGTGAAATAGAAGTAACCTGCCTGCAAGGCAGGACAAGTTTATGAATGAAAATACCGAATCTACCATGATTTAAATAATGAATTAAAAATACCAAAATATGAAAAAGATATGCTTCATTTTTATCCTTTGTATTTGTGTTTATTCCAATGTTTTTGCACAAAACACAATTGAAAAAGAAACCCTTGTTTACGCAGTAAAAAACGGACAGGAGCTGCACCTCGACAAATTTGTTGACCCCACAATTGCTGTTGATGGGAAACGACCGGTTATGATTTATGTACACGGCGGCGGATTTACAACTGGCAGCCGTGTTAATGCACTTCAGATAAAATACAGCAAACACTTTGCAGCGCAGGGTTTTGTGTCTGTATCCATCGATTATCGGCTGGGTATAAAAGAAGGCGTTCAGGCCGACCAGGAAACCATAAAAAAGGCGGTTGCCCTTGCTGTGGAAGACCTGATTGATGCCACCTCGTTTATCCTGAAAAAGGCTGATGAATGGAATATTGACACAAAAAAAATTATTATATCGGGCGGAAGTGCAGGTGCAATTACCTGTTTGAATGCCGAATATGAAATTTGTAACGATTGGCAAACAGCTGCGTGCTTGCCGGCAGGTTTTAACTTTGCCGGTGTAATTTCGCACGCAGGCTGCATAATCGTTCCTCAGGGAAAATTGGTATGGAAGAAAAGGCCCTGCCCCATGCTTTTAATGCACGGCAGCAAAGACCAGCTTGTTCCATTTGACAGCTATACCATTGAAGGAAATTTATACGCAGGCTCGAATTACATTCACAAACAGCTTGCTGAATCAGACGCAGCAAACTGGCTGTACGAAGAAACCGGTGCCGACCACATTGTTGCTTTAAAACCGTTGCAATATAATTTGGGCGAAATCGATTCATTTATCGATAAGTTTGTGTTGAAAGGAAAACACGCCGTTGTACACACGGTTTGGGCTGATAAAACCCCCGATTCGATGGAAAAAATGTTTGATGTTGTACCACTTTACCTGACAGGCTGGAACAAAACTGACGAAGAGGTTCAGTAGCAGGGAAAATCACCCTTCTGAAAATCGAATTGTAAAATTGTAAAAGGAATCAAATCACAAGGCAGTTCCTCATGTTCGTTGGGAAATCGTTTTTCTTCAAAGAGGTGAGGCTACGCCCCTTTTTCCTCAATCCGGCGGGCTGGCATGTTTATCGAAACGTCAGCATAATAATATAATTTTTCCAAAGTTTGAAACTTTGGAAAAATTATATTCGAAATGAGGGAAACGCAATCAGGAAGTGTGACGAATGTTTTTATATCGTTTTATTGATCACCCGCCAATACAAATCAATTTCTTTGGCAATTGCAATAAACTTTCCGAATTCGACAGGCTTTACAATGTAGGAGTTGGCACCTTTCTGGTAAGCCGATTTAATATCGACAGACTCGGAGGAGGTTGTAAGCACCACAACCGGAATGGTACAGTATTCAGGGTGTTTTTTTAACACATCGAGCACTTCCAGTCCTCCGATTTTGGGCATTTTTAAATCAAGCAGAATCACCACAGGTTTTTGTTCGCCTTTATCCCACTTTCCGATGTAGGCCAGCGCTTCCTCGCCGTCGCGGGCAACAAGCAGGGGATTATCGATATTTTGCGATTTAAACGCACGGATGGTTAAGTCGAGATCTAGCGGGTTGTCCTCGACTATTAAAATTGGATGAGTAACATTATTTAGTACCATATGTAAATGATTTTGGGATTTCAACAAAAAAAGTGGCACCCTCGCCGGGGGTACTGCTGGCCCAGGTTTTTCCTCCCATGCGGCCAACTGCCTTACTGACAAGTGCCAGCCCGATACCAGTTCCGGGAAAATCTTCGGCACGGTGCAAACGCTGGAAAATTTCGAAAATGCGGCTGTGGTATTTCATATCGAACCCGATTCCGTTGTCTTTCACCGAAATGACCCACGAATCCTGGTTTTCCGACAATTTAATCTGTATGTTGGGTGAAGGATTGTTTTTGGTAAATTTGATGGCATTCTCGATGAAATTCCGAAGAATAACCGAGAGCCCGGTTGAATCGGCAACCAGTTCAATTTCCGGAATCAGCGTTTCCACAACTATACCTGCTTCCTCCAGTTCATGCCTGTAAGTATTTAAAATGGACTGAAGAAAATTTGTAACATCAATTTTTTCCACTCTGAAGTGACTTCTCTCCAGCCGTGAATAACTGAGCAAATCATCAATCAGCCGGTTCATATGGAGTGTTGAATTGCGGATGATTCCGATAAAATGCTTTGCTTCATCGTTCATCTGGTCACCATACAAATCAACCAGCAGTTTACTGTAGCCGTCAATTCCCCGCAGCGGGGCTTTCAGGTCGTGTGAAACCGAATAGGTGAATGTTTCGAGTTCCTTATTAACTGCCAGTAATTGCCGGGTACGCTCATTTACCCTATCTTCCAGTTCATTATAAAGCCAGATATTCCCGATTGCGGTCGCGGCGGTATCCGCGAGTGTTTGCAGCAAATTCACCTCTGCATCGGTGGGTAAATACCGGTTTTTGAAATAAATCCCGATTGCACCGATTACCTCTTTCCCTGTAACAGGAACCATGACAAGACTTTTTACAAAGGTGGGTTTGTAAATTTCCACGGGAATTCTTGGGTCGTTATAAATATCTTCAATAATGGCAGGTTGCTGGTTCATCATCACCCAACCGCTGATGCATTCCTCTGCAGGAAACCGGCAGCCCTGCCAAAGTGGTTCAACAGCATCTTCATAAGCATAGTAACATTTACCATCATCCAGAAAAACGAGGGTGGAACCGTCAGAATTAACCAGTTTCCGGCCTGCATCGGTTACAATCTGCTGAACTTTTTCAACAGATTGCGCTGTAGCCAGTTGTTTAACCGATTCAATCAGAATTCCGAGCCGTTTGTTGAGGAGTGAAATTTCCTTTTCTTTTCTTTTTCGATCAGTAATATCCGAAACTATTATCTGAACCGCGGGTTTGTTTTTGTATGCAAGCAGTGTGGCAATCACTTCCACGTTAATTTCGGTACCATCGAGGCATATAAAAATATCCTCAACCGGGTATAAACCTTTTTCACCCGCCATTAATCTTTTAATCCTGATACTTGCTTCTTCCTGGTTATCAGGGTGAATTATTGAATTCAACGGCTTTCCGATAAGTTGGCTTTCATCATCTGCTTTAAGTAACCTGGTTCCGGCCGGATTGACAAAGACAATTTTTCCATCTGAATGAACGGCAATTCCAACCGGCGCCTCATCAAGCAGGCTTTTATATCTTTCCTCACTTTCCTTCAAAGCTGTTTCGGCCATTTTGCGCTGAGTAACATCGTTTGCAAGCACCAGTCTTGCCGGCTTGTTCTCGTAGGTGATCAGGTGAGAAATAATTTCAACAAATATTGTTTCACCGTTTTTTTTGATATGTCGCCAAATCCCCGCTTTGTTTATTTCAGGATGATCGACACGGACATCGTCCATCAGTCTGTCAATCTCTTCCACCGGCCTGATATCTTTCAGTGTCATCGACCTGAATTCATTTTCTGTGTAACCATAATGACTGACTGCTGCTTGATTTACCTCCAGAAATTGAAGCGTTTTCAGGTCGTAAATCCACATTGGCATCGGATTATTGTCAAAAAGATACCGGTATTTCCGTTCACTTTCCAATAGTGATATTTCTGCTTTCCTTTGTTCTGAAATATCGTGAATGATGGAAAAAAGATAGGGACGCTCGTTTATTTCCACTTTGCTGGTGTAAACTTCCACATCACGAATCTGGTGGTTGGCAAGCCTGTGCTGAAACCTGAAATAAATCCTTTCGCTTTTGCGGGCTTTATTGATTTCCTTTTGAATCTCTTCACCTGAAAGGATATTGATATCATCTATTTTCATCTGGCTGAGCTCGGCCTTTGTCCAGCCATAGAAATTTTCTGCTGCTTTATTGGCCGAAACAATCGCGTGTGTTTCCGGGTCAATTAACAGCATCACCGCAAGACTGTGCTCAAATATCAGTTTAAACCGTAATTCGCTTTGCTGCAGTTCCTTTTCTGCCCTTTTATGTTCAGTGACGTCGATATGGGTACCTAAAAGTCTTGTTTTCTGTCCATTTTCATCTTTGATTAATGCCGAGGTTGAAAGAATCCACCGATAGGATCCGTCTTTGTGTTGTAACCTGAATTCCTGAACCAGTTTTCCTTTTGGGTTTTTGATATATTGATCCTGTTTATGTATCGCCGGTTCCTTGTCATCGGGGTGCAATCGTGACGACCATTCATGAATCGAATTTTGAATTTCACCGGCTGAATATCCAAGCTGGCTTTTCCAGATCGGGGAGTAATTGAGTTCACCGGTTTCAAGGTCCCAGTCCCACATACCTATATTGGCAGCCTGCAGGGCAAGGTCAGTATGAAGTTTCCTGACTACGTCAAGTTCTTCTTTTAAATGCCCTGTTTCAATTGAATAGCTGCGTAAACGTAACAGTGTCTCGACCCTTTTCAGCAATTCTGTTCTGTGAATGGGCATCATAATCATCTCGTCGAAACTCTTCTCAGATATGGGTCGGTTCCCATTGTTTTGAACAACCAATAATACAGGCAAATCAACCGGTTTTTCCTCCTGCTTTTTCAATTCAATTACGCCTTGATACTCCCTGACCATCAAATCGTCGGCAATAATCAGCGAAACATGGGCCGTTAATATATCATCGGGTTTTGAATAATTTAAGAGCTCAAATCCGGGAGCCAGAATTTCGCTGATGATTTCAAAGGTATTTCTAGTACTCAATAAAAGTAATACAGGTTGTTTCCTATTCATTTTAAGATTCCGATTTCAAATCTATCTAAAATCCAGGTGTTTTTACCAACCAGGGTTCCGAAAAAGACCTCATAATTCCCGTTTTTAAATATAGAAAAATTTAACAACCGAAAAATTATTTGTACAAAAATTCCTGTTGCATAAATTGGTACAAAGGAGGGCGATCAATTCGGGCAAATTGCTGATTCCGGAATTAACAAGGGTTTTAATGAGTTTTACCGATTTCAAATTTCTAACCTGAATTAATAAAATCAAAAACACGGGTATTTATGCAAAAAGATCATCCAGCTCTTCTTTTGTGATTTCGGAAAATGGTGAAGGGGAATTCACAAACTTATCGGCCAGCGCGCTTTTTTTATCCTTTAAAACCTGTATTTTTTCTTCGATGGAATTTTCGGTGATAAACCGGTACACAAAAACCTTTTTTTTCTGACCAATGCGATGAGCCCGCGCGATGGCCTGATTTTCGGCTGCCGGGTTCCACCACGGGTCGGTGATGAAAACATAGCTGGCACCCGTTAGGTTCAGTCCAACCCCACCGGCTTTCAGCGAAATAAGGAAAATAAAATTTCGCGGGTTGTTCTGAAAATTGCTGATGACTTCTTCGCGGTTAATGGTTTGCCCGGTAAGCAGGCTATATTGCCAGTTTTCCTGCCTGATTCTTTCCTCAATCAGCTTCAGGTGGGTAACAAACGACGAGAAAATAAGCACTTTGTGTTTTTCAGCCACCAGGTTTCCAAGCATCGAAATTATTTGCTCAAATTTCCCGGAAATGTCTTCCGAATCTTTGTCGAACAACGACGGATGATTGGCCAATTGCCGTAATTTTGTAAGGCCCTGTAAAACCACAAACGACGATTTTTTTACACCTTCCCGGTCAATACTTTCCAGAATGGCATTGCGAATGACCGACTTTTCTTGTTCGTACAGTTTTTCCTGTTCTGCCGACATGGCGCAATACACCACGTGTTCGGTGAGTGGCGGCAACTCGCGGGCTACCTCGTCTTTCTTGCGACGCAGAATAAATGGCCCGGTTAAAAGATGCAGCATTTTTTGCTGTTCCTCACTTCCCTGTTTTTCGATGGGCTGAATAAACATCTTTCGGAAATAGGCCATATTTCCGAGTAAGCCGGGGTTCAGGAAATTCATCTGCGCCCACAGGTCGGAAAGGGAGTTTTCGATGGGTGTCCCGGTAAGGACCAGCCTGTGTTTCGACCGCAGATCCAAAACGGCTTTGTAAGTTTTGGATGCCGGATTTTTGATAAACTGGCTTTCGTCGAGAATCACATAGAAAAAATCCAGTGCCGAAAACAGTTCCGCTTCAATGCGAAGTGTTCCGTAAGTGGTTAAAATGATGTCGTAATAGGGAATGATTTTTTGCAGGTCGCTCGCCTTTTTCCGGTTAATCCCCGTGTAGTTAAAAACCTTTAGCGACGGGGTGAACCGGGCAATCTCATTAACCCAGTTGTGCACCAGCGAAGTGGGTACCACGACCAGGCTGGCGGGCTGCTCTTCGGCCTTTGCCGGTGCGGGGGCAAACAAATCGAGCTGTCCGTTTTTTGCGAAAGCAGGTGGAAGTTGAATTTCGGTTTTGACCCGTTTTGTTTTCAGCAATAGCGTGAGGGTTTGCAAAGTTTTTCCAAGACCCATATCGTCGGCCAAACAACCGCCAAAACCATTCTCACGCAGCCGGTACATCCATCGGAAACCTTCTTCCTGGTAATTTCTGAGTTGGGCATTTAACCCGTCAGGCAAAGTTGCTTTTTCGTCTGTCCCTGTTTTAATCAGCTTTTCAACTACCTCTTTTACAAGGTTTTGTATCATGCTTTGCAGTATGCCGAAATGATGTTTGGCCCATTGCATTTTTTCGCCGGTAAATTTTGCCAGCGGTAACAATCCTTTGTAACGGGCAAACCATTCTTCGGGCAAAACGGCAATTTCTCCGTTGGGTAACTCAAATTCGCGAATGTCATTCAGAAGATATTTCCGAAGTTTAACAAACGGGATTCTGAATTCTCCAAACTGTGCAACTGCCTCCACATCGAACCAGTCGCCGCTGACTTTTGTCTGTATTTCCAGCTGACAGGTACCTGTGAAATATTTCTTATCAAGCCTGTCCTGAACCACTTTAATCCCGGCTTCATCCAGCGCGGTTTTCTTGTGGTTGAGCCAGGTAATACAGGCGTAAACCGCCTGTCTGTCTTCCACCATTGCGACGACCGGAAGTTCAAAAAACCCTTCTGAAAACCGGAGACCAAGACCCGCCAGCTTTTGTTGAATATCTTTTTCCCATTCTAATTGGCGGTTTACTTTTATAAAACGCCATGTATCTTTCTGTTTTTCAAGTTTTACGGCCACAGTCCGGGTTGAATTCGGCAGAAATTTTTCGTTACCATATAAGAAATACAACACAAAACAGGGCTTGTATTGCAGGTTCGTTTCGAGACTCAGTACTGCTGTTTTCTCCACTTCGTCTTCAACAATCTCAAACCCGGTGGCTTGTACCTGAAAATCGCGAACGGTATTCAAAACAAATCCCTGGTAATATTTTTCTTCAACCGCGAGCGGAATGGCCACTTCTTCTTTATCAAAAAATGGGATTAACCTTTTGGCATTCAGCTTTTCGGCCACATACAATTTTCCGTTCTGCACAAAAACACAGGGGTCGTTGGTAACAATACGTGTTTGCCGGTTCAGCAATGGAATTTTTTTATCATCATGAAAAATTTCGAGCCTGTATTTAGTACCGGTTTCGGTGCGGTTGAAATAGAAGGAGGGTTTTACAAAAAAAGGCTGCACTTCTATCTCATCTTCGTCATAAACATTGGCATATTTTACATCTTTGTTCAGCAATCGTACCGGACTCACCATCAGTATAACCGCCACCCGGTACATACATTGCTCAATAAACGGGATAATATTTTTCTGAAAACCAGCAGGCTGCAGCGTTGAATAAAACTCTTTCAAAACCGTCAGTCGCGAGAATTTTTTCATCAGCCTTTCGTCGCTGTAACGGTCAATAATTTCAACCAGTTCTTTTTCCCAGGGTTGAAATGTGTATTCGGTTTCGGTTTTGAAATCGCGGGGCTTCACATGTCTCACCACCCGAAAAAACTGTTCTTCGCGCCGGATGAGATACGGCACAAAAATGGTCCCGAAAAACCGGTGCTCGGTCAGTGCAATAATAAATTCGGGCTTTGTTATTTCGCTGGTTGTTAAATCGTTCATAAAAAACTTAAACGGCTTTGTTTTGGCTATTCAAAAAACTTCAAATATACACACGATTGGCAAACTGGAAGCTGTTTGCGGAAAACTTCAGGAAAAAATCATTTCAAAAACTGCTGAAATAATTATTTCTGACGTTGGAATCCTAACTTTACAAAAAAACTCAAAATGAGCGAACTCAAAATAAAACAACTGGTACTTCCAATCAATTTCGAACAGTCGGATGCAGAAAAAATGCTGGAAAGCCAAACAGAAAAAACCAACATTGTCACAATCAACTGGCCTGAATTTTCTTACAAACCTGAAGTGGCGTTCAGAATCGGGCACACTGAAAATGAAATATGGCTGAAATTTTATGTAACCGAAAAATGCATCAGGGCTGTTGAAACCCGCACCAATGGCGATGTTTACAAAGATAGTTGCGTTGAGTTTTTTATTTCGTTCGACCACCGCAATTACTATAATTTTGAGTTTAATTGTATCGGTACACGCCACTTGGCATACGGACCGGGACGCGGTAACCGGGCACGGATAAATCCCGAAATTGTGGAAAAGATTGATGTTAAGTCAACGCTGGGGGATGAACCATTTGACAACAAAACCGGCAGTTTTACTTGGGAAATGCTGCTTCGCATCCCGGTTGAAGTTTTTATTTTCGATACCATCAACAACCTGAAAGGACTGCACGCTACCGGCAATTTTTACAAGTGCGGCGATATGACCGCCGAACCTCATTTTGTAACCTGGAACCCTGTTAAAACGGAAAAACCAGATTATCACCGGCCTGAGTTTTTTGGAAATTTGCAATTTGAATAGCATTTAAATTCACCTTGAAAGGGTATTCAAACTAAAACATCTCTTTTTTGTTTCAATATCGACTGAAAATAATTAAACATCATTTATGTCGTTTGTTGAAGTTTGGTTGCAGGGATTATTATTGGTGATACTTTTTTTCGCCATCATCTGGTTATGGAGTGTTATTTTGAAAAATGCTTCAATCGTTGATATATTCTGGGGAACCGGGTTTATTGTAGCCGGTATTTTTTATTTCATTATCACGCCCGGCTCCTCAATTCGCGAAATGATTGTAATGATTTTGCTCGCAGTTTGGGGAATCAGGCTTTCCGGTCATATTTTCAAACGGAATCTGGGAAAACCGGAAGACTACCGTTACCAGGAATTCAGAAAAAAATATGGCGAAAAAAGATACTGGTGGTTTAGTTTTTTCCAGGTGTTTTTGCTGCAAGGTGTTTTGCTTTGGCTGATTTCGGCGCCAATATTGGGCGTTTCTCTTAATTCTTCAGGAAAACCGTTTGGCTTTATCGATGCAATTGCCTTGTTTTTTTGGTTTACAGGGTTTGTTTTTGAAGCCGGCGGCGACTGGCAACTAACACGTTTCAAATCAAACCCGGCAAATAAAGGAAAGCTTTTACAAACCGGATTGTGGAAATATACCCGTCATCCCAATTATTTTGGCGACGCCATGATTTGGTGGGGTTTTGCCCTTTTCAGTGTTGCCGCGGGCTGCTATTTGCCAATTTTAAGTGCTGTGCTGATGAATTTTCTTTTGCTGAAAGTTTCGGGTGTGGCCATGCTCGAACGCACATTGAAAAATTCAAAACCCGGTTTTAACAGTTACGCCGAAAGAACGAATGCGTTTTTCCCCTGGTTTCCAAAACAAAATGTTAAAAACAACGAAAAATGAAACAGCTTGAAACTCTGAAGGCCCGGTTGGGCAAACCGTATCACGACCTTGAATTTTTGCTGCATTGTTTCAGGGAAGTATTGGTTGAAAACGGAGAAAACGAACTTGCAGGTTGCATACCCTGGATTTCGGAACCAGAGGGTTCAGAAAAAATAAGTTTTACCCGGCAACATTTTCATCTTTATTCGGTGTGTTTCCAGTTGCTGAACCTGGCAGAAACCAATGGCGCCGTGCAGGCCCGCCGCAGAAAAGAGGAGGCCGGCGGACCCGATTCCATTCACGGTTTGTGGGCAAGTGCATTGCAGACACTGAAAAATAAGGGGTTCACTGAAAATGAAATAACCAGATCATTTTCAGAAATAAATGTCCAGCCGGTATTGACAGCTCACCCCACCGAGGCAAAACGTCCGGTGATACTGAGAAAATACCGCGAATTATACCTTTTGCTGGTCCAGCGCGAAAATAAAATGTACAACCTGTACGAAATGCAGGAAAACAGGAATGAAATCAAACGTTTGCTGAATTCGGTGTGGCATATCGACGAGTTTTATATTGAAAAACCCAGCGTGGAAAGTGAACTCGAAGAAGTGATCCACTATTTTGTAAATGTATTTCCTGATGCGGTAAGACATATTAACCGCCGGCTGGTGCAGGCATGGGAATTTTCGGGTTTTCATGTGGAAAAACTGCTGGATGAAAACCGGTTTCCACGCCTCTCATTCGGCACCTGGATTGGCGGCGACCGCGACGGGCATCCGCTCGTAACTGCTGACGTAACCCGTAACGCTTTGATGAAACTCAGGCTGAATGCGATGGTGGTGATAAAAGATGAATTGATAAAACTTTCTGAAAATCTCAGTCTTTATTGTGAGCTACATCAGTTGCCCGAGAGAATTGCTGAACGTATAAAAGATATAATTGCCGAATTGGGAGCCGAATCAAAAACGGTTGTTACCCATGCGCGTCACGAAGCATTCAGATTGTTTGTGTTGTTGCTGATCGAAAAACTGCCGGTGGCCATTGGTCGCGAAAATCATGTGGAACTTTCAGACAAAAAAGGAGGGTACATCCAATCGGAACAATTAATAGCCGATTTGAGTTGTTTGAAATCTGCTCTTGAAATGCATGGGTTGTCGAAACTCGCGCGCGATTTTGTTAACCCGGTAATTCTCACTGTCCGTACTTTTGGTTTTCACCTTGCCGAACTCGACATACGACAAAACAGCCAGTATTACGAGAAGGCACTTTTACAAATTATCCAGGCATCAAAACCCGATTTCGACCCGGCAAATGAACTTTCAGCAGCAGAAAAAAATGAAATTATCAGATATGAAATAAAACAAAACCGGCCGTTTATCCGCGACTGGAACAACCTGCCAATTGAAGCCAAAAATACACTTGATTGTTTCCAGGTACTCGAGAATCATATTGCTGCTTACACACAGCGTTCGTTGGGTTCGCTGATTGTAAGCATGACCCGTAATGTAAACGACCTGTTGACGGTTTACCTGCTGGCGCGTGAAACCGGACTGACTTTCTTCGACAAAACCCTTGTTACAAAACTGCAGGTGGTTCCGCTTTTCGAAACCATTGACGACCTGGAAGCCGGTGCCGCCATCATGGATGAATATTTTTCGCTGCCCGAGGTGCAAAACAGCCTCGAATACCAGCGGCAGCAAAAAGGATTGGCGGTAAAAACGCAGGAAGTGATGATTGGTTACAGTGATAGCAACAAAGATGGAGGAATTCTGGCAAGCACCTGGTTTTTGTACAAAGCACAGAAAAATATTACTGCCATTGGCCTGAAACATGGCATCCAGGTTAAATTTTTCCATGGAAAAGGGGGTTCCATCAGCCGTGGTGCCGGGCCCGTTCACTGGTTTTTGCAGTCGCTGCCACACGGAACGCTCGCCGGCAAACTGAAAATTACTGAACAGGGCGAAACCATCGAAAAAAAGTTTGCCAACAAGATAAACGCTGCTTATAACCTCGAACTGGCACTGGCAGGTGTAACAATGAATTCGTTGGTACATTCGAAACCCGAAACCAGTAAAAACGAAGCCGAAGAAATTGTGGAATTTTTGGGAGTTGAAGGTCAGAAATTTTATCGCGAACTGCTCCACAATGACAGTTTTATTACATTTTACCAGCAAGCCACACCTATTGATGTAATTGAGGAAAGCAAAATCGGTTCGCGGCCGGCACGACGCACCGGGAAACGGACTTTTGCCGATTTGCGCGCCATCCCCTGGGTTTTCAGTTGGGGACAGTCTCGTTTTCATATCACCAGCTGGTTCGGTGTGGGCTCCACGCTCGAAAAAATAAAAGCCGAATATCCGGGAAAATTTGAAAAACTAAAGGAACTCATCAAAACCGACCAGTTTATCCGGTACATTTTCACGAATATCGACACAAGCCTTGCCACCACCGACGAGGAAATCATAAAAATGTATGCCGCCCTGGTGAACGATGCACAGGCAAGGGATAAGATGCTGGATGTAATCCTTGTTGAACTGAAAAAGACAAGAATTTACATGAACGAACTGATAACAAGGCCAATGGAAGTGCGAAGAAAAAACCATTTTTACTCGACACTGCTCAGGGCCGAAGCACTCAACATACTGCACCGTTACCAGGTTGAAACTTTGAAAGCGTGGAGAAACTGCGAAGAAAAGGAGACTTCAAAAAAAGAAGATTTATTAAAGCAATTGCTGATGTCGGTAAACGCCATTGCCAACGCCATGGGAACGACAGGGTGAAAAGCATAGTAAATGGGTTATTGAGAGACTGAGTGAATGGGGGAAAAAAGCAATAAATACCTCGGTGAAACTTTGTGAATCCTCTGTGCTCCTCTGTGTAATCAAATAATTAAAAATTCCGTGCTTTAGACGAAAAAGTTTTGGCAGGTTTGCTTTTCAGGGTATTTCGGAGAGATGATTTCCGTATTTTTAGAACCTCATTGAAATTAAACCTATGAAACTACTGAAAGCGCTTTTTTATTCACTCTTAATCCTTTTCGCAAGCTGTAAATCTCAAAACAAATCAGTGTACAAAGCCGACATCATCATTTACGGCGGAACCTCGGCGGCTGTGATTGCCGCCGTGGAAGCTGCCCAGTCGGGAAAATCGGTGGTTGTGGTTTCGCCCGATAAACATTTAGGCGGATTGACAGCCAGTGGCCTTGGTTACACCGACACGGGCAACAAAGCTGTTATTGGCGGCCTTTCCCGCGATTTTTACCACCGTGTTTGGTTGCATTACAACGATTCGGCAGCCTGGAAATGGCAAAAACAAAGCGAATACGGCAACCGCGGGCAGGGAACTGTTGCCATGGATGGCGAAAACCGCACCATGTGGATTTTTGAACCACACGTTGCTGAAAAGATTTTCGAAGATTATATTGCTGAAAACAACATCAGGGTTTTGCGCAACGAATGGCTGAACCGCGATTCGGGCACGGTGGTTTCCGACGGAAAAATTGTTTCGTTTGCAACACTTTCCGGAAAAACTTTCAGCGGCAAAATTTTTATCGATGCCACCTATGAAGGCGACCTGATGGCAGCAGCCGGTGTGAGTTACCACGTAGGCCGCGAAAGTACCGCGCAGTACAACGAACAATGGAATGGTGTGCAAACCGGTGTTTTTCAACACGGGCACCATTTTAAAGCGAATATCTCGCCGTACAAAATTCCGGGCAATCCGGCGAGTGGACTGCTGCCCCGGATTTCTGCCGAACCTCCCGGCGAATACGGCGCTGCCGACAACAAAATTCAGGCATATTGCTACCGGATGTGTATGACCAACCACCCCGAAAACCGGGTTCCATTCCCAAAACCTGCAAACTACAATCCGACACAATACGAACTGTTGTTACGCGAATTCGACACCGGGCGCAGAGACTGGTTTGAAAAATTCGACGAGATTCCCAACCGTAAAACCGATACCAACAACCACGGTGCTTTCAGCAGCGACAACATCGGTATGAATTATGACTATCCCGAAGCCAGTTACCAGCGCAGGCAGGAAATTCTGAAAGAACATCAAAACTACCAGATGGGACTGCTTTGGTTTGTGGCCAACGACCCGCGGGTTCCGGAGGACATTCGTACAAAAATGGCAACCTGGGGACTGGCAAAAGACGAATTTACCGATAATGATAACTGGCCACACCAGATTTATGTGCGCGAAGCCCGCCGCATGGTTGGTGAATACGTGACCACCGAAAACGATGTTTTATTAAAACGCGAAGTTCCGAAACCAGTTGGTATGGGTTCATATGCAATGGATTCGCACAATGTTCAGCGGTATGTCACCCCTGAAGGATTTGTACAAAACGAAGGCGACATCGGGGTACACCCACCGGCACCCTACTCCATTTCGTATGGTTCAATCGTTCCGAAAAAAGAAGAGTGTACAAATTTACTGGTCCCGGTTTGTGTTTCTTCAAGCCACATTGCTTATGGTTCTATTCGTATGGAACCAGTGTTTATGATTCTCGGGCAGTCGGCAACCGTGGCAGCCTGTATCGCCATCGACAAAAATATCGCCGTGCAGGAGGTGGATTACAATGAGTTGAAAAATGCGCTTGATGCGAAAAAGCAGGTTTTAACCTGGAAGAATGAATAATGATGGATTTATAAAGACTTCACAAAGAAACTCATTACGTTCGATGCGGATTATTCGCCCTTATTGCGCATAAAATGGCATAAAAATTTTGTCGGGCATTCGAAATAAGAGAAAACAAAAAGTTATAATTTAACATACCTAAAATCAGCTTATGATAACTTTTATTTCAGGACTGGCTGTATTAATTCTCGGATTTCTATTTTATTCGAGGTTTATCGAGCGTTTTGCCGATGTGGATGCCAACCGCAAAACCCCGGCACTCACCATGACTGACGGTGTTGATTACGTTCCGCTGCCCTGGTGGCGTATTTTTCTGATTCAGTTTCTGAATATTGCCGGACTTGGGCCAATTTTCGGTGCGGTGGCAGGTGCCATGTGGGGGCCGGTGGCTTTTTTGTGGATTGTACTGGGTACTGTTTTCGCCGGAGCTGTTCACGACTATTTTTCAGGCATGCTTTCCATTCATCATAAAGGACTGAGTATAACCGAAATCGTGGGGATTTACCTGGGCAAAGGAGTAAAACAGTTTATGCGGGGTTTCACAGTGGTTTTGATGGTATTGGTGGGAGCCGTTTTCATCATGGGGCCGGCAAAAATCCTCGCAACACTTACACCCGCCTGGGCTTCCATGACCTTTTGGGCAGTGGTGGTTTTCATCTATTACATCTTGGCAACGATGCTCCCAATCGATAAAATTATCGGTAAAATTTACCCTGTTTTTGGTTTTGCTTTGCTTTTTATGGCAGTTGGGCTGATAACAGCACTTTTGGTAAAAGGATACAAAATTCCGGAAATGACCTTGACCAATCTTCACGCCGATACCGATAAATTCCCCATTTTCCCCATGCTGTTTATTACTGTGGCCTGTGGCGCCATTTCGGGGTTTCATGCCACACAGTCGCCGCTGATGGCACGCTGCATAACCAACGAAAAACTGGGTCGCCGTGTGTTTTACGGCGCCATGGTTTCAGAAGGAGTGGTGGCTTTAATCTGGGCGGCCATCGGGATGAGCTTTTATGGCGGAGTTGAACAACTGAATGCCATGATGAATGAGCATGGCGGCAACGCAGCTTATATTGTAAACGAAATTTCCAACTCACTGCTCGGTAATTTTGGCGGGGCCCTGGCGCTGCTGGGAGTGGTGGCAGCTCCGATTACCTCGGGCGACACAGCATTCCGCAGCGCGCGGCTTATTGTGGCCGATTTTCTGAAATACGAACAGGGACCTGTCAAAAACCGCCTTTTTGTGAGCATCCCGCTTTTCGCCGTTGGATTAATTCTTACCCAGGTTGATTTCAGCATTATCTGGCGCTATTTTGCCTGGTCGAACCAAACATTGGCCATGATTGTGCTATGGACCATTACGGTTTATCTCGTGCAAAAACGCTCGTTTTATGCACTCACACTGATTCCGGCACTTTTTATGACAGCAGTTACATCGACTTACCTGCTTTTTGCACCGGAAGGATTTGCGCTGTCAAAAGAAATTGCCTATACAACCGGGGGAGTTATTACAGCTGTTGCTTTTCTTGGTTTTTTGGTTTATGTAAAAAGAAACAGAAAGACAATGTAATCCAGCTTACCCGTCAGCTTAAGCAGACGGAAATATTACCGTTGGCTTTACAACGGATGGCAATTACGGTTTTTCTTGCTGCTATTTGAAGTTCCCACCTTTTTGCTAATAAATTATTTCAGCAGCACCGGACCCAGAAGTCCGGCATCCCTGATTTCCCAGCCCGAGGCATCAAAAGGTTTGTAATCGATGTTTACAAAATTGATGTCTTTGAATTTCCGCCATTCTACCTTGTTGATATCGAGGTCGCGGATTCGGTTAGCGGCCACGTTGGTAACATCAATCTGAAGTATATTTTTCCCTTTTACCAGATTATCCACAACTACTTTAAAAGAGGGCCCCAGCATAGTTCCGAAGTCTTTTCCGTTCAGTTTTACATGAGCGCAATCTTTCACCACTCCCAGGTCGAGCCATGCAATATTTTCATCTTTTTCCCAGTAAAATTCAGTTTGATAACGGGCTGTTCCGGCAAACCGGCGGGTTTCCATATCGCCCATTTTTGTCCACGATTGCAATTCATCGGTTTGAATATTCCCGGGATAAGCAGGGCCTCCATTTAAAAAGGATATCCGCCAAAGAGAGCCGGCTTCGGCAGGTTTTGTATCTTTTTCGGCATAAAAATAATCGGGTGCTACAATTGTTTCACTGGTACACCGCACAAAAAATGTTTGTTCAGGTTCAAGTTGCAACCTGATTTTATTTCCCTTTTTCTGAGGCAAAGAGATTTTGCCGGTCATGGCATCGTAAAGAAGATAATTCGGGGCTTTTTCCTGTAACTCAATCCAGGCATCTTTGGCTTCGGTTGTTGTATTGAAAACCATATACCACGATTCGTTATTTAGTTTCATTTTCAGGTAGTACAAACCATTTCCCGCCAGCGATTTTTCGCCCTGAATTCCGTCGGACACCAATTTTTCGGGTACATTTCCCACCCATTTTTCTGTTTGAATCTTATCAATCAGCGCGGCCAGTTTTTTCTCACGTTCAGCATAATTGCAAACACCCGGTACTTTCACGGGCAGCTTTCCATCGAAATAAACTTTACAGCCCTGCGCCTGCAAAGCCAACAGTTT
>JAJUGS010000319.1 GCA_029265875.1 Prolixibacteraceae bacterium | reverse complement strand
GGCGCTTTTTATGATAACCGCAGTTGCCGGATTGGCACTGGCCTCGGTTTATTCAGTTACCGAAGGGCCGATTGCGGTTTCGCAACAGACGAAAATCAATAATGCCATCAAAATGGTTATTCCTGAATTTGAAACTATGACCGACACGTCGCTAATGCCAGCCTCGGGAAAAGACAGTATTAAAGTTTACAAACTGAGCAAAGGAACCGAAAACACCGGTTATGCAGTAATGACTTATACCGATAACGGTTTTAGCGGACGATTTACCTTGATGGTTGGTTTTACACCCGATGGTGCCATCAGTAATATTGAAGTACTGGAACACAAGGAAACACCCGGGTTGGGAACAAAAATGGCGTTACCTGCCTTTAAAGATCAGTTTAAAGGATTGAAACTTGCTGATTTACCCGGGAATGTACTCAAAGTAAAAAAAGATGGCGGAACCGTGGATGCCATTACCGCCGCTACCATCAGCAGCCGTGGGTTTTGTGATGCTGTAAACCGTGCATATTCAACTTATAAATCTGGTGTAAAAGATGAATCAGCTCAATAACTTTACAAAAGGATTTCTGCGCGAGAACCCGATTCTCGTTTTACTGCTGGGGACCTGCCCGACACTGGCTGTAACTTCGTCGGCAATAAATGGTTTGGGAATGGGTTTGGCCACTACTTTCGTGTTATTTATGTCGAATGCTTTTATTTCGATGATCAAGAATTTTGTGCCCGATAAAGTAAGAATTCCGTCATTTATTGTTGTAATCGCCAGCTTTGTAACCATTGTCGATTTACTGATGCAGGCTTACACACCTTCGCTTTCGGCGCAACTCGGAATTTTTATTCCGCTGATTGTGGTAAACTGCATTGTTTTGGGCAGGGCCGAAGCTTTTGCCGCCAAAAACAATATTCTGTCGTCGATGGTTGATGGATTAGGAATGGGACTGGGTTTTACAGTGGCGTTGACAATAATGGGGGGCATCCGCGAAATGCTGGGTGCCGGCTCAATTTTCGGGTTTAAATTTATTGCCGAAACCGCCGACGGAATCCTCATTTTCATCCTTGCTCCGGGTGCTTTTATTACGCTGGGTTTCCTGATTGCATTGCTGAAAAAGATTAACAAAACCTCTTAATTTGAATTGTCATGGAATACGTAATCATTCTTATTTCGGCCATTCTGGTAAATAATATTGTTCTGGCCCAGTTTTTAGGGATTTGTCCTTTTTTGGGCGTGAGCACAAAAATTGATACTTCCATTGGCATGGGTGCCTCGGTTTTGTTTGTGATGACCTTGGCTACCATTGTCACCTTTCTGATTCAGAAATTTGTGCTAATCCCGCTAAACCTGGCATTCCTGCAAACAATCAGTTTTATACTTATTATTGCAGCGCTGGTTCAGATGCTGGAGATAATTCTGAAAAAAGCAAGCCCATCGTTATACCAGGCATTGGGGATTTATTTGCCGCTCATTACCACAAACTGTGCTGTTTTGGGGGTCGCCATTCTTGTCATTAAAAAAGAATACAATCTCATGGAATCGGTGGTGTTCACCATTGCGACGGCCATTGGTTTTGCACTGGCGCTTGTCATTTTTGCCGGTATCCGCGAGCAAATCGAACTTTCGAATACCCCAAAAGGGATGAAAGGCATCCCGATTGCATTGGTTACCGCCGGAATACTCGCCATGGCTTTCATGGGATTTTCGGGATTGGTTTAATCTGCTGGCCAGATCGATTTATTACCGGTATATTCCTATAAATGGAAGAAATCCATTTAACTCGAAAACAAAAAATTGGCCACTGGCTGATTATTTTGGCCTCAATACCGGGTCTTGTTATCATTGTGCTTTTGTTTTCGGTATTATTGAATGGAATTTTTTCGTTGGCAAATGGTGGCAAATTCTTCAGCCAGCCCGACAATATTGGTGGTCCGCAATTTTTATATGAAATTGTACAAAATTTCATCTTGTTTTTTTCTGTTTTATTGTGGACCTGGATTTTCTGGATGAAAATTCAGAAAAACAGTTTTGTCTCCATCGGATTTTACCGGAATACCGGCTGGATGAAAGAAATCATCCTCGGTTTTGTTGCCGGGGTTGTTTTACTCGGTTCAGTGTTTCTGATGCTGTTAGTTACCGGAAACATCCGGATTGAAACCATTGAATTTCACCCAACTTCGCTGGCTACCAACCTTGTGATTTTTCTGCTGGTTGGTTTTAACGAGGAAATGATAACCCGTGGCTACCTGATGGGCTCTATCAAAAAACTCTCGAATAAAGTTTTTGCATTGTTTCTTGTGGCTGTTTTGTTTTCGCTGATGCACATTTTCAACGACAATTTCTCGCTGGTTCCGTTTCTGAATATTTTCCTTGCCGGAATCTTGTTAGGCGTGGTTTATATTTATACCGAAAGGCTGTGGTTTGCCATTTCGCTGCATTTTACCTGGAATTTTTTCCAAGGACCGGTTTTCGGGTCGCAGGTGAGTGGAAATGTTACAGATGGAACTTTCATTCAATTAACGAAAACCGGAAGTCCATTAATCACCGGCGGCGATTTTGGTTTCGAAGGTTCGCTGCTGATGACTTTTCTGATGATCGCCATCATTTTCGCTATTGGTTTCTATTACCGTAAAATGCCGGATAAAAATGAATAAACGAAATTTAATTTTCTAATTAGCAATATTCTCACTGAATCGAAAGTTATTCATCCAGATTTGAAGTCATCAATTATGCTAAACTAATTCCGGATAAAAAATGAAAACCTTGTCCTTGTTAATGCTCCTGTTTGTCCTGTTGCCTGTGGTTGTTTTTTCAGTGAATACCCATGAAAAAGAAAAATGGCCGGGAAAACACCCGGTTGAATTACGGGATTTTAACAAATATTTCAGCGACTGCAATGTGGCAGGATCGGTCATGATTTTTGACAACGAAGCACAAAAATGGATTGTGTCTGATACTACCGGAATTTTTAAAGAAACCTTGCCCGCTTCCACTTTTAAAATCATCAACCTGCTGATTGCCCTTGAAACCGGGGTGATTGAAGATGAAAACACCATCCTGAAATGGAACGGAAGAACAGACACGGTAAAATATGGTTACCGGCCTGAAATTTACCACGATATGAGTGTAAAAGAAGCGTTTGAAGTTTCTGCGGTTTGGGTGTTTCTTGAGTTGGCTGAAAAAATCGGTCGTGAGAATTACAAAAAATACCTGGCTCTCTGCAATTATGGGAACCTTGACCTGAGCGGAACTGATGAAGATTTCTGGAACTTTGGCCCGCTGGGAATTTCACCGGTGAACCAGGCTGAACTGATCAAAAATCTTTACCATGAAAAATTACCTTTCTCGAAACGGAACATGCAAATAGTTAAAAAAGTAATGCATTCGGAACAGGGAAATGGGTACACAATCAGCGCGAAAACCGGTTGGACGCGTGAAGGCGGAATCAATACCGGCTGGTGGGTTGGCTATATCGAAACCCCGAAAGGCGTTTATTTTTTTACTACCCGGCTGCTGCAAGACCGCCAATTCAACAACGGCACATTTGGTAATTGCCGGAAAGATATTACCCGTGCAGTTTTCAGAGAACTGAAAATTATAGAATAAAAGCCCGGGTTACCGGTTCTGCGCAAAACATCTGGATTTTGTAATTGATCCGGCAAACCTCCCAATATCAAGATTCGTTTCTGAAAAATACTTATTTCTCTCCTATTATGCGCTTTTAACCCGCCTCCTGACTCCGGACTTCCGTCCATTCCTCTTAAACATCTATTTTAATCAATATATTTAATTTTTTGTTTTAATCATTTGATTAATTTTAAAAAATTTGTTTTTACTTTGTGGCATAAATTGAAAATACGATGAATGCCATAAAGAAAGATGATTCGTCATCAACCGAAGAAAAAATTAAGGATGCAGCCAGAAAAGTCTTCCTGCAAAAGGGGTATGCCGGTACACGTACCCGCGATATTGCCGAAGAAGCCGGGATTAACCTGGCATTGCTCAACTACTATTTCAGAAGTAAACAAAAGCTATTTGAAGTGGTGATGCTTGAAAAAATACAGAAGCTGTTATTTAGCCTGATGCCGGCCATACATGATGAATCCTCATC
>JAJUGS010000028.1 GCA_029265875.1 Prolixibacteraceae bacterium | reverse complement strand
GAAAAGAATAAACAGCGAACCTGGAATCCTTCACCGGTAAATGAACCGCAAACAGGATCAATAAATTTAGGGAGCATGATTTGATGAACTTTTTTTGATGGAATAATTGGGTAACTTTGCGGGTTTATTTTAATAAGTTTTGACATGGAGAAAATTATTATTAACCGGCTGGATTATGCCCGGATTAAAAAGTGCATCAGCGATGCGCGCCAATTTAAGCCGATAACCGCCAGCGAAGTACAAAAACTGGTAAATGAGCTTGAATAGGCTGAAATAGTGGAACCTGAAGCCAGGCCGCCGAATGTTGTAACCATGAACTCGATTGTGAAACTGAGTTATTCAAACAACAGTAAACAGGTGCAGTTTCAGATTGTTTACCCCGAGCAGGCCAATTTCAGGGAAAACAAAATATCCATATTTTCGCCAATTGCCACTGCATTAGTCGGGTATAAAGTTGGCGACGAAATTGAGTGGATTGTACCGGCAGGGCTGACTAAAATGAAAATTGAAGAAATTATTTATCAGCCTGAAGCAGCAGGAGATTATAATTTGTAATCGAAAATACAAAATGAAAAATAGATAAAAACATGAAAATCAGAACGTATTCAAGTCAAATTGATTATTTTCTGATTTTTTTTATGCGTTCTTTTAACTTTTTAGCATATCCAAAGTCAAAACTGCGTTACTAAACTGATTGTACCTTTTATTAATTTAATATTCTGAATTGTGTCAAATAAGAAAATATTCAGGTTAACTACCACAACCATCATCGTACTGATGATTTTTGGTATGATTTTTTATCCCAAACTCAAACCTTTGTTCATGTCAGGCGAACAGGGAGGAGGACCCGGAATGCCGGGCGCCGGACGTGGTCAGCAAATATTGTTAGCCAGCGGTTATGTAATTGTTCCCTCTAAAATGAATGAATTGGTTTACAGTACCGGTTCATTGTTGCCCGACGAAGAAGTGGAACTTTCGTTCGAAACATCAGGGAAAGTGGTAGCCATTTATTTTCAGGAAGGGACAAGGGTGAAAAAAGGTGATTTATTGGCCAAAATCAATGATAAACCTTTGCAAGCCCAGTTGCTGAAATTGCAGGCTCAGAAAAAATTGCTGGAAGAAAGGGAATTCCGCCAGCGACAACTGCTTGAACGTGATGCAATCAGCCGCGAAAGTTACGACCAGGTTTCCACCGAGTTGCAGGCCCTTCAGGCTGATATTTTATTAGTGGAAGCAAGGATTGCAGAAACTGAATTACGGGCACCGTTTGATGGTATTGTTGGATTAAGAATGATCAGCGAAGGTGCTTTTGCCAACACCCAGACAAAAATTGTCAGGCTCGTAAAAATCAGTCCGCTGAAAATTGAATTTTCAATCCCTGAACGTTACGCCGGACAGATAACACCTGGTTATCCGATCCAGTTTTTTATTGATGGTGCTCAGGATACTTTCCGGGCAAGTGTTTATGCCATCGAACCCAAAGTGGATATAAATACGCGAACCATCGTTACAAGGGCCTATTATCCCAATAAAAATGAGGAATTAAAACCTGGCCGTTTCGCCAAAGTGGAAGCATTGTTATCTCAGATTGATAATACAGTTTCAATACCAACAGAAGCTGTTATTCCGGAAATGGATGGCGAGAAAGTGTTTATTTTCAAAGGAGGAAAGGCTGAACAGGTGAGGGTTAAAACGGGTTTGCGCACTGCCGACCGGATTCAGGTTACCAACGGGCTGCAATTCGGAGATACCTTGCTGACCACGGCGATGCTCCAGTTGAGGCACCAGTTGCCTGTAAAACTCGACACTTTGATTACTAACCAGCAACCGGTAAATTAATTCGATATGAGTCTTTCGTCAGTCAGTATAAAACGACCGGTCCTTGCCACGGTTTTTTCACTGGTTATCCTGATTTTCGGGGCAATCGGGTTAACTTATTTAGGGGTTCGCGAGTTCCCCAGTGTTGACCCGCCAATTATTTCGGTAAGTACCTCTTATCCGGGTGCCAATTCCGATGTAATTGAAACACAGATCACCGAACCATTGGAACAGTCGATTAACGGAATTCCCGGAATCAGGACTTTAACCAGCCGGAGCAGCCAGGGACGCAGCGAAGTAACTGTTGAATTCGAATTAACAGTTGATCTTGAGACTGCTGCCAACGATGTGCGCGACAAAGTATCGCAGGCACAGCGCTTTTTGCCCCGCGACTGCGACCCGCCAACGGTTTCGAAAATGGATGCCGATGCAAACCCCATTATGTTCATCGCGGTGAAAAGTCCGAAACGGTCGCTGCTGGAACTTTCTGAAATTGCGGAGTTAACTTTTAAAGAGCAGCTTCAGACCATATCCGGAGTAAGTGCAATTCAAATCTGGGGCGAAAAAAGATACGCCATGCGGATTTGGCTCGACCCGGCCAAACTGGCCGGTTACCAGATGACACCGCTTGATGTAAGAAATGCAATAACCCGCGAAAATATTGAGTTGCCTGCCGGAAGTATAGAAGGTTCGAACACCGAACTTACCATCAGGGCGCTGGGTTTGATGAAAACACCGGAGGAATTTAATAATTTGATCCTGAAACAATCGGGCGACCAGTTGATCAGGGTGCGCGATATTGGCCGTGCCGAATTAGGCCCTGAAGATTTACGGGGCATTATGAAAATGAATGGTATTCCGATGGTGGGTACGGTAATTACTCCACAACCCGGTGCCAACCACATTGAAATTGTTGATGAGGTTTATAAAAGGCTTGAGTATATCAAAAAGGATTTGCCCGATGATGTCGGGATTGAAATTGGGTTCGACAATACAGAGTACATCCGAAAATCAATCGACGAAGTGTTAACAACCATCTATATCGCTTTCTTTCTGGTTGTGGTTATTATATTCCTTTTCCTTCGTGACTGGCGGACCACCCTGATCCCGATTCTTGTAATTCCCGTTTCGCTGATTGGGTCGTTCTTTATCATGTACATCGCGGGTTTTACAATTAATGTTCTCACCCTGCTTGCCATTGTACTTTCAATCGGGTTGGTGGTTGACGATGCCATCGTGATGATGGAAAACATTTATGTGAAAATTGAACAGGGGATGACACCGCTTGAAGCAGGTATAAAAGGTGCGAACGAAATTTTCTTTGCCATCATTGCCACAACTATTACACTGATTGCCGTTTTCTTCCCCATCGTTTTTCTGGAAGGGATGACCGGACGCCTATTCCGCGAATTCAGTATCGTGATTGCAGGGTCGGTGGCTATTTCGTCGTTTGTGGCTTTAACTTTAACCCCGATGCTTTCCACTAAAATCCTGAAATCCCGTCATCACCGGAGCAAGGCATACGAATTTACCGAGCGTTTTTTTGTTTGGCTGAATGAAAGTTACCAAAGTTCACTAAACACATTTTTAAAAAGAAAATATCTTTCAATCCTGGTTATTGCCGGGTCAATTGCACTGATGATTGTTTTGTGGAAAGTAATCCCTGCCGAAATGGCCCCGCTCGAAGACCGGTCGCAATTAAACATCCGCACCACGATGCCCGAAGGTTCGACCTATGAGTTTAATCTGGGCTATAATGAGCAGATTACAAAACTTGTGGAAGAAAAGGTTCCGGAAAAAGACAAAGTAACTTCGATGGTGAGAGGGAGCATGTCGTTTGTAAGGGTGGTGCTTGTCAGCCCTGACGAAAGAGACCGTTCCCAGCAGGAAATTGCCAACCAGTTAACCGCCGAGTTGCGGAAAATGACAAAAGCCAGGGCGATGGTAATCCAGCAATCGACTTTTGGCGGACGTCGCGCCGGGCAGCCTATTCAATATGTTTTACAGGCACCGAATATTGAAAAACTGCGTGAAATTCTTCCCAAATTTATGGCCGAGGTGCAAGATAACCCCATTTTTTCGATGCCCGATGTTGACCTCAAGTTTACCAAACCTGAGCTCCAGATTATTATCAACCGCGACAAAGCCAATCTCCTCGGCGTTTCAACCCAGAATATCGGGCAAACTTTGCAGCTTGCATTGAGCGGTCAGCGTTTTGGTTACTTTATCATGAACGGGAAACAATACCAGATTTTAGGGGAAATGGCCCGCAATGACAGGAATAAACCGCTCGACCTGAAATCGCTGTATGTAAGAAATAATAACGGGCAGATGGTGCAGCTCGATAATTTTGTTGAACTCGAGGAAGCAACAGCACCCCCGCAGTTGTACCGGTATAACCGTTTTGTGGCAGCCACCGTTTCGGCCGGGTTGGCCGAAGGTAAAACCATCAGCGAAGGGTTGGAGGAAATGGATAAAATTGCCGCGAAAGTATTAGACGATTCGTTCAGAACAGCACTTGCAGGCGACTCAAAAGATTTTATGGAAAGCTCGTCGAGCCTGATGTTTGCTTTTATACTCGCAATTGTTTTGATCTTCCTTGTATTGTCAGCGCAATTCGAAAGTTTTAAAGACCCGATTATTGTGATGATGACAGTGCCAATGGCGCTGGTGGGCGCATTAATTTTTATGTGGTATTTCGGTGTCACCATGAATATTTTCAGCCAGATTGGTATCATCATGCTGATTGGCCTGGTCTCGAAAAACGGGATTTTGATTGTGGAATTTGCCAACCAGCGAAAAGAAGCCGGGATGAATAAATTCGATGCCATCAGTTATGCTTCTGCTGCCCGTTTACGCCCGATTTTAATGACAAGTTTTTCCACAATTCTGGGTATTCTGCCACTTGCAATCGGGCTGGGCGACGGTGCCCAAAGCCGCGTGGCCATGGGGATTGCCGTTGTCGGAGGTCTTACAATTTCAACCTTTTTAACTTTGTATGTTGTTCCATCAATTTATCTGTTTATTTCAAGTGAAACAAAACACCAAAATATTGAGACTGTACGAAATGATGAAGCTAAAACACTTTCATAAAAACAGTTTCTTCTTCACCGCAGCTTTGGTCCTTGTGGCAGTTACAAGCCTGAAATCGCAGGAGGTGTATGATTTAAGCCGCTGTATTACCACCGGGCTTGAACAAAATTATGCCGTGAAAATAGCCCGGAATCAGGAAGAGATTGCCGGCAACAATTTCACCCGTGGA
The DNA here is from genome assembly GCA_029265875.1 of Prolixibacteraceae bacterium. Classification (GTDB taxonomy): domain Bacteria; phylum Bacteroidota; class Bacteroidia; order Bacteroidales; family Prolixibacteraceae; genus Draconibacterium. Next base: position 20,104 of record JAJUGS010000028.1, on the reverse strand, counting down.
AATGCCGGATTCTTACCCACTATTACCACCACCAACCGGTTTGGGGGCAATGTTACCACTACAACCCAGAATATGAACAATGGAACACAGAATGTTTCAAAGGGAATTTACAATACTACTGGTTCGGCTGCATTAAACTTTAACATGACGATTTTTAACGGGTTTAATGTGCAGTCAACCTATCAGAAACTGGAAGAACAAAAAAAGCTGGGCGGGCTCAATACTCAAATGGCTATCGAAAACCTGGTATCTCAAATTGTTGCTGAATATTATTATTATGTACAGCAGTTCAATAATTTTAAAAACATGGAATATGCAGTTTCATTATCGCGGGAAAGAGTCCGTATCGATGAAGAACGCTACCTGCTTGGCGCTTCCTCGAAAATGGAACTGCTTCAGTCAATAGTATATCTCAATGCCGACAGTTCACAATTAGCCCGGCAAAAAGAAACTTTGCTTAAATCGGCTGTAAGGCTTAAAAAGCTGATGGCCGCAGAGGACCTGCAGGAAAATATCGTGGTGAAAGACACATCCATCCTATTTAATCCGGGGCTCGATTATGCCAGTTTGCTTGAATCGACGCTTAATTTAAATACAAGTTTGCAGATTGCCCGCAAAAACCAGTCAATATCTGAACTCGATTATAAAATTATAACATCCAGGTCATACCCTTATCTCGATTTTACATCAGCTTACACGTACAACTATCGTGGACTCGGAGCCGGAACCATCAGTGATTATGGAACCGTTTCCATCAACAATCAGCAATCCAGCGCCGTCAATTACGGTCTTGTTTTAGGAATGGATATTTATGACGGGCTTAACCGTCGCCGCGAAAAAACCAATGCGAAAGTGGAAATTGAAAACCGGGTGATTCGTTTGCAGGAAGTTGAGCAGGAAATAAAAGCGGATCTGATTACCGTTTTTTACGCTTATGAAAACAACCTTAATCTTGTTCAACTTGAAAAACAAAACCTGGAAGTTGCCCGCGAGAATCTTGAAATAGCTCTTCAGCGTTACCGGCTCGGATCATTGTCGGGTTTAGAGTTACGGGAAGTACAAAAAAGTTTGCTGGATGCTGAAATGAGAATGATTTCGGCTCAATATCTGACAAAGTTGGCCGAGATTTCATTATTCCAGATTTCGGGACAAATAATGAGTTATGTAAATTAAAAGTGAAAGCAATGTTTCAGAGGTACAACACATTCCCGTTTCGCGAGGTAATCGAGGGTGTCAGTATGCAACCGCTGGCTTATGGTTTCAGGACCAATCTTTGTGAATTCAGGCTGAAAAAAGGATATGCCATCCCGCCACACAACCATCCTTATGAACAAACCGGTTACCTGGTCTCCGGAAAACTGAATTTCAGGATTGGCGAAAAGTGGTACCTGGCTGAACCGGGCGATAGCTGGAGCATCCCGTTGAATGAAGAACACGAAGTTGAAACATTGGAAGATTCAGTTGTTCTCGAACTTTTTTCTCCCTTGCGGCCCGATTATCTTCCAAAATGATGGTTCAGGGTTGAAAAACCAGATTTTCAACACATTTTTGCTTAAAAGAAATACTACCTTTGCACCCTCAATTCATAGAACAACTTAATGGAAGTATTTGAATTTGAAACGGTTGTGGTTGGCAGCGGGCTGGCTGGTCTTGCTGCTGCCTATCATTCGTCGAAATACGGGCGCGTAGCCATTGTTACCAAATCTCAGCTCGATATCAGTAATTCCTATTACGCACAGGGGGGGATTGCTGCTGTTATCGGGGCCGATGATTCTGCGGAATTGCATATCGAAGATACCAAAACCGCGGGACGAGGACTTTGTGATGCCGATGCCGTGGAAATTCTTGTGAACGAAGGAAGACAACGGGTCCTGGAACTCATTGAACTGGGAATGGAGTTTGATAATAAAGACGGCGAACTTGTTTTGGGGCTTGAGGGTGGCCACAGCCGGCGCAGAATTTTGCACGCTGGCGGCGATGCCACCGGGAAACTGCTGACAAGTTTTATGTTGCAAAAAGCCAAAGAACAACCCTCTGTCAGCTCTTTTGAAAATGTTACCGCCATCCGGCTTATAAAACAGGAAAACTGCATCGTTGGGCTGCACGCGTATAATTTTGTCACCCAAAAAAACATCATCTTTAAAACGAAAGCTGTTATTATCGCAACAGGCGGATTATCAAGGGTTTTCCTGCGATCAACAAATCCATATACCGCAACCGGCGATGGAATTGCAATGGCTTACGAAGCAGGGGCCAAAATTGCTGATATTGAATTTATTCAGTTTCACCCCACTGCTTTGTTTGTGCCGGGGAAGGAAGCCTATTTAATCAGCGAGGCAGTTCGTGGCGAGGGCGCCTGGTTGTTAAACCGCAAAGGTGAGCGCTTTATGAAAGCCTTTCATCCGCTTGCTGAACTTGCCCCGCGTGATGTTGTGGCATTTAATATTTACAAACAATTGCATAACGAAAAGTCTGACCATCTCTTTCTTTCATTGAAACACCTTGATAAGCAGGCAGTAATCAATCGTTTTTCTCATATTTACCATCAATTGAAAGAATATGGTTTTGATATGGCGAGTGACCTTTTACCTGTGGCTCCTGCCGCTCATTACATGGTGGGTGGTATCAGGACCAATCTCGATGCCGAAACCAATATTTCAGGATTGTTTGTTTGTGGCGAAGCTGCTTCAACGGGTGTAATGGGGGCCAACCGCCTGGCCAGTAATTCATTGCTCGAGTGCCTCGTTTTTGGTAAAAGAGCCAGCGAAAAGGCGGCTAAATTGGTTGATCCGGAATGCCGGGTTCCAGAAGTTGAGCCTATACATATCGATAGCAGAAATGAGCCGCTCTACCTCGAAATGCAAAACGAAATTGCTTCGTTAATGTCGGCAAATCTCGGAATTGTAAGGAATGAAGCCGGAATGCAAAAAGCCGTGGAAAGGCTTTCTGAAATAGAATCGGGCTACAATGATTTCAAAAACGAATACAATCTTTTTAAAATCAGAAATACAGCTACTGTATGTAAACTCATTGCACAAGCTGCACTTGTGCGGCACGAAAGCAGGGGAGGGCATATCAGGGAAGATTTTCAATCTGAAAATCCGGAGTTTGAAAATCACTCCATTCAGCAAAAAAATGTAAATATGCAATTTGAACCGGTTAGAAAATAGAAACAATGGACAGTAAGGTTTTAAAAGCAGCCGAAATTTTATTTGAACTGGCGTATGCCGAAGATATTGGCGGCGGTGACATTACAACCAACAACATTATTCAGCCTGCCGAAAGAAAAACAGCCGTTTTTGTGGCGAAGGAAAACGGTGTTGTGGCCGGGTTGCCGGTTGCCGAAATGGTTTTCAGGGAACTGGACAAAACACTTGAATGGAACGTAAAAAAACAGGAAGGCGAAATAGTGCAGAAAGGCGAAATATTGACCGAGTTTAAAGCCAGTTACCGCGCGTTGTTAACCGGTGAAAGAATTGCACTCAATTTTGTTCAGCGGCTTTCGGGAATTGCTTCGGCAACACGCGTTTTTGTAAACGAAGTAAAAGATTTTCAGGTTCAGATTCTGGATACCCGTAAAACACTGCCTGGGTACAGGTTACTGGATAAATATGCGGTGAAAACCGGGGGGGCAACCAATCACCGGATGGGATTACACGATATGGTGATGATAAAGGACAATCATATCCAGGTGGCAGGCGGAATAAAACCTGCTGTAGAAGCCGTAAAACTGAAAATGCCTGTCAGTATTAAAATTGAAGTGGAAACCACCACGCTTGATGAGGTAAAACAGGCACTCGAAGCCGGAGCCGATATTATTATGCTGGATAATATGACCACCGAAATGATGGCAGAGGCAGTTAAACTTATCGATAAAAAAGCAAAAACCGAAGCGTCGGGAAATATGTCGATTGAAAGATTGCGGGAGGTGGCAGCAACCGGGGTCGATTTTATTTCAATCGGTTCGCTTACTCATTCGGTTAAAGCGCTCGATATCAGCCAGCGGATTATTGATTAAGTATGAATCTTGTAATTGATATCGGCAACACACGCACCAAATTTTCGGTGATGAGCCGCGGCGAGGTTCTGATTACTGTCCCGGTTGACGAGTTAAAACCTGAACATATCGGGCTGTTAAAACACGAGTATCCCGATCTGCAAAAAGCAATCCTCTGTTCGGTAAAAGATTACCCGGTTGCTTTGAAAACCGAATTGGAAAAATTCGAAAAGTTTATCGAACTTGATGAAAATACACCGCTTCCGGTAAAAAATCTTTATAAAACTCCCGGCACACTCGGAAAGGACAGGATAGCGGCAGCTGTGGGAGCTTTCGATTTGTACCCCGGTTCAAATTTATTGATTATTGATGCCGGTACTGCCATAACATACGATATCGTGAATGCCAGCGGTGAATTTCTCGGTGGAAATATTTCTCCAGGAATCGAAATGAGATTTCAGGCATTACATGCTTTTACGGGCAAATTGCCTGTTGTGAAAAGACAGCCTTTCGACAGGCTTTTCGGAACAAACACCGAAGAAGCGATTGTGGCAGGTGTGCAAAATGGTGTGATTTTCGAAGTTGACAAAGCAATAGATACATTTAAAGAATTTTATAAAAATTTAAAGGTTATTATTACAGGTGGTAATGCCGAATTTTTTGAAAGAAAATTAAAAAACTCTTTCTTTGTAAACTTTAATTTAATAGCCTTGGGTTTAAACCGCATATTGGAACATAATGAGTAAATACTTCAGAGCGTATATTGTAATCGGGTTGTTATTGTTCCCTTTTACTATTCTTGCGCAATTCAATAATAATACATCTTCTCCTTATTCAAGATACGGACTGGGCGAACTGCATTCCTATAGTTTCGGAAGATCAACAGCCATGGGAGGTGCTTCAATAGCCAGCCGTTACGAAACTCAGATTAATCTGGCAAATCCCGCATCTTACACTGCCATTGATTCATTAGGGTTTATGTTTGAATTTGGGATTGATGGTAAAACATCAAAGTTTAAAAATGATATTGGCAGTGCATACCATTCTGATATTAACTTCCAATATTTTGCCATGAGTTTTCAATTCAGCAACAGCTTTGGGGCAAGTCTTGGTCTGGTGCCATTCACCGATGTAGGCTATAATGTGCGGGTAGAGGAGAATGTAGAAAATACAGGAGATGTTATTACCACCTATTATGGTGCCGGCACAATTTCAAATGCCTATTTTGGCCTGGCTTTTGAACCCTGGAAATTTGTTTCTTTGGGTGCAAACCTGAATTATTATTTCGGGATGCTGAACCGCAATGCGGAGGTAGTTTTTATGGGTGGAAGTGATTATTATAATATTCAGCAATTAAAAAGTTTGCGTGTTAATGACTTCAGTTTCGACTTTGGGACCCAGGTCACAATTCCGCTTAGTAAAAATAATCAGTTGATTTTAGGAGCAGTATTTGAACGAAATCCAAAATATAAAGCCAAATATTCAGACATTACCCAAAAAAATATATCATCAGGTTCCAGTACCGACCAGGATACCCTTTACTATGCTGAAGAGCAAGACGGGACCATTGAATTCCCTTATATGTATGGAGGAGGAGTTTCGTTTGTAACAAAAAATAAGCTTGAAATTAATGCCGATTTTTATCACCAGGATTGGGGTGAGGCCAAATTTCTGGGCGAGAAAAGTAAATTTTTAACAGATTTAAATAAATTTGCGATCGGTGCTGAATGGATTCCAGATAGATTTTCAATCAGGAATTATTACAAAAGGATTGCCTACAGAGTTGGTTTTAACCATGAACAAAGTTACCTGGTTTTTAACAATCAACAGATTAACCAGTTTGGCATAAGTTTTGGAGTCGGATTGCCGGTGTACCGTTCAAAGTCAACAGTTAATATTGCTGCTGAATTTGGTAGAAAAGGAACAACAGAAAACAACCTGGTTCTTGAAAATTATGCGAGAATAAACCTGATGGTAAATTTGTATGATTTATGGTTTATTCAGAGAAGATTTGATTAAAAATTATAAAAACAATACTAATATGAAAACACTATCACGTATAACATTTTTAATCGCTTTGATTGTTTTGGCGGCCGTTAATTTAACAATGGCCCAAAGAGTGATCAAAGGAACTGTTTACATGGACGGTAAACCGGCTGCCGGAATTACAGTTGAGGCCCACAAAGGGAGTTCGATGATAACAAGTTTTGATGGGAAATATGAAGTTACAGCCGATCCGAAATCAAAATACCTGAAATTTACATCACTGGCCACCGGCGATTCGAAAAAAATCGACCTGGGTGCTGATGCAAATAATGAAATTGATTTTGCCTTTACCGGCGAACTTCCAGGTAACGAAACCGGTGGTGAACCACAAATGGCAGAAGGAACTGTTGTGTTGAAATCAATCGAAGAGCTTTTAAAAGAAGATAATAAAGATTTTATGAGCGAGTACACAATGTATTCTGAGTTCTTCAAACAGGGTGATTACAATTCAGCCTTGCCACATTGGAAAAACCTTTACAGAAAATATCCAAAATCGACCACCAATATCTATATCCAGGGAGCAAAAATGTATGAATATTTCCTCGATAATGCCAAAACCGATGAAGAAAGGGATAAGTACCTGAAAGAGATGATGCAAGTGTTTGATCAGCGCGAGAAATATTTTGGGGGCAAAGGTTATGTGCTTGGCCGGAAAGCCACAGCATGGCTCAAATACAATTTATCTGAAAAAAGAACAAATCCATTGGAAGGAGAGGATTTAAAAAAGACATTGCAAACTGCCTACGGATGGCTTTCTGTTTCGATGGAAGAACAAAAGAAGGAAACAGAACTTCCGGTTGTTCTTTTGCTGATGCAAACTTCAAGATCATTGTTTAAATTGGGTGCCCTTCCCAAAGAAGATGTAGTCCGGAACTATGACAAATGCAATACACTCCTTAACCAGATTGCTGCCGATACAAAGGAAGCTGACAAATTGAAAGAAATAAAAGAAGTTCAGACCTATATTGAAACTCTTTTCGGGACTTCAGGTGCAGCCGATTGTGACGCTTTGGTGAATATTTATACACCGCAGTTCGAAGCAAAAAGCAACGATATCGAATTTATTAAATCGATGTTAAGAAGGTTGCGTCAGGCAAAATGCGATGAAAGTGAACTGGTTGAACAGGCAACAATAAAACTTTATGAGCTCGAACCATCAGCCGAGGCCGCATTTAATATGGCCCGTGGTTATGTGAAGAAAGACAATATTGAAATGGCCAAAAAATTCTACGACCAGGCTATCCAACAGGAGAAAGATCCAAAACTGCTTGCCAGTTACTATTATGAGAGAGGTTTATTGCTGTATGCCAAAGAAAACGCTTTTTCAGAAGCCAGGGAAATGGCAAGAAAAGCTCTTAGCCTCGACCCCGACCTTTGCGATGCCTATATGATGATTGGTGATATATATGTTCATGCTGCAAGTTCTTTCAATGGAACAGGAATTCAGAAATCAGCTGTCTTCTGGGTTGCTGCCGACTATTACAACAAAGCACGGAAAGGCGATGATTGTGCTGCAGAAGCTGCCAACAAAGCCACCGATTTAAGAAAATACTTCCCCAACAAGGAAGAAGCATTTATGGAAGGATTACAGGCTGGACAAAGCTACAAAGTTGAAGGTTGGATTAATGAAACCACTACTGTCAGATTCTGATTGGAGCAGAAGAAATAAATTTTTAGGTATTGCAGCTCTTTTTGCAGGAGCTGCAATACTTTTTTGGGGATGCAAAAAAAACAGTATCGAAGAAATTAAGGCATTTTATAGCACCGAAAACCTGCCAAAACTGGAAGAGATTGATTTTGAAACACTTTACACCGATTCGGGGCAGGTGCGATTTTTTTTGAAAGCCCCGAAACTGCTGCAATTCGAGTCAGATAACGGCGATTATCTTGAATTCCCCGAAGGTCTTGAGTTAGTCAATTACGATAAAAACAAAAGAGTAGTCTCCAGTATTACTGCAAATTATGCCCGGCAATACCTTGCCGATAAAAAATGGGAAGCCAAAAATAATGTGATTGCCACAAACGCCCAGGGTGATACATTAAAAACTGAATTGCTGATTTGGGAAGAGAAAAAGGATTTGATCCACACCGAAGAGTTTGTTAAAATCATCCGGGCCGACCAGATAATCACAGGAGTTGGTTTTACCTCTGACCAGAAAATGCAAAACTGGAAAATAAAAAACCCGAAGGGTACCATCTATGTTACACTGGGTAACCAGAAAACCCAGGATTCGATAAGGGAAAATACGAATATGAGAATACCGGATACCCCAATCCCCGATAATCAGCCGCTTAATTTGAACAATCCGCAAAATCCCTGATATTAGCCGATGTTAACATTCATGTTCATAACATTGATTTTTGCCGGTTTTTTTTCGGCGATGAAGTCGGCTTTTATTCCATTAAGTAAATTGTACAGCGAAAGCGGGAAAAATTCATCAACAATAAAAACGGGAGTACTTCAGGCTATTTCTGGTAATAAATCTTCCTTTATTGCTTCAATGGCAACCGGATATTATCTTTCACTCGCTTTATTTGCTGTTGGCTTTTCACGATATATTTTATCGTTAACGGTCAGTAAGCCGGATCATATCACAACGTTCATTATTTTAATAATATCTGCCTCCATTTTCTTTATCCTACTGGGCAACATACTGATCCGTAGTTTTTGCCAGGGTTTTCATGAAATGGCGGTAAAACTGTTATTTTTCCCGGCTTCAATTTTCTATTTTCTGTTTTACCCGGTAGCATTCGTGTTTACTAAATTGCCAAAGGCTTTTCAAAAGTATTTTGTTTTGGGGCAGGACGATTTTGCTGATTTTCGGGCATTCAACCGGGGTAAACTCGATGAATTATTGCATGAAAAAGACATTCTGAACAACGAAACCAATGAAAATGTCAGGACCGAAATTCAACTATTCAGAAATGCACTTGATTTTTCTAAGGTGAAACTCAAGGAAATTATGGTACCACGTAACGAAATGGTGGTGATGAATATTGAAGGAACCACAGTCAGACAGCTAAATGAAAAGTTTGTTGAAACAGGGTATTCACGGATTATCTTTTATGAGAACACGATTGATAACATCATCGGGTATATTCATTCATCGGTTATTTTTAAAAATCCGGAATCAATCAGGCCCTATCTTACCGATGTTCTGATTGTCCCCGAATCAATGCCGGCAAACCGCTTGTTAAGTTCGTTGATCAGGGAACACGGAAGCATCGCGATTGTAGTCGATGAATTTGGAGGCACTTCGGGAATGGTAACTGCAGAAGATATTTTGGAAGAAATTTTCGGGGAAATTGAAGACGAACACGATACAGTAGATATTCTCGAAAAAAAACTGAACGACAATTCCTATTTATTTTCGGGCAGGGCTGAGATTGATCACATTAATTCAGTCTATCATATCGGGTTGCCGGAAACTGGCGATTTTGAAACACTGGCGGGTTTTATTCTATTTCACTACGAAAGTGTTCCGAAGATAAATTCGGTGATAGAAATCGGAAAATTCCAGATAAAAATCCTGAAAGCAACAAATACAAAAATAGAATTAGTAAAACTTACCATAAATGATTTGTAATCATTCACGAACTATATGGTTTGTAAGTGGTTTACAGACAGTTTTTTGCGTTGATTTCCCGGTGGTTTTACAAAAAAAATCCAATAACAAGGTTAAATATTTAAAATTGTTATCTTCGTAGCGCAAAAAATTAAGGTAAAATTCGATTAAAAAAACACTGTTAATCAATGGCAACGTTACAAAAGATCAGAACGAGAGCAGGGCTTTTAATAGCAATTGTGATCGGTATTTCATTAGCCGCATTTATATTGGGAGATTTATTACAAAGCGGTTCATCTATTCTTCAAAGGTCACAACTCGAAGTGGGCGAAATAAACGGAGAATCCATTCAATATCAACAATTCCAAAAGCAGGTTGAAGAGCTTGGCGAAATTTACAAACAGAATCTTCAGCAATCACAGCTCGACGAAAACAATTGGGCACAAGTAAGAGAACAAACCTGGCAGACAATGGTGCAGGAAATTGTAATGGGTGATGTTTACAGTGATCTCGGAATTGATGTAAGTTCTGATGAATTGTTCGATATGTTGCAGGGAGCCAATCTTCACCCCATTGTTCAGCAGATTTTCCGCAATCCGAATACCGGGCAGGTTGATCGGGGAGCAGTGGTGAATTTCCTGAAAAACCTCGATACAAATGTGGCCCCCGAACAGCGGGCTTACTGGCTTTATCTCGAAAAACAGATCGTTAACGAAAGGAAACAGGCTAAATACTCCGGTATGGTGGGCAAAGGACTCTATGTTACTTCGTCAGAAATACAGAATAGTGTTAATGAGAAAAGCAAGTCGGTGAATTTTGAATATGTTGCTTTGAATTATAACACGGTTTCCGATAGCTCAATTTCAGTTTCTGAAAGCGACCTGAAGTCGTACTATGAAGATAATAAGAGTAAATTCAAACAGGAAAAAAGCCGCGTGATTGAATATGTTGAATTCCCGATAAAACCCTCGGCTGCCGACTACAAAGAAGCAGAAGACTGGATAAACGGGATCAAGGCAGATTTTGCCAATGCAAGCGATAACGTGCAGTTCGTCAATGCGAACTCCGATGTTAGTTACAATTCGGTTTGGTACAAAAAAGAAGCTTTGCCGGCTGCCGTTGGAGCCTGGATTTTCGACGAAGGCGCCAAAGAAAATGATGTGTATGGTCCTTATTTTGAAAATGAAGCTTATACCCTGGCCAAAGTTGATACCCTGGCGATGTTGCCCGATTCGGTAAAAGCGCGTCATATCCTGATCAAAATAAACACACAAGAGGAAGTGGCAAAAGCACAAAAACTTGCCGACAGTTTAAAAACCGTTATTGAAAAAGGGGGTGATTTTGCCGCGCTTGCCATGAAGTATTCAACTGACCAGGGATCGGCTGTTAAAGGAGGCGATTTGGGTTGGTTTGGACGCGGTATGATGGTTAAACCTTTTGAAGAAGCCGCCTTTAAAAACGCAAAAAATGAAGTTTCAATTGCAATGAGCCAGTTTGGTATTCACGTAATTCAAACAACTGATAAAGGAAAGCCAACACTCCATGCCCAGGTGGCATTTCTGGTTCGCAATGTTACCCCAAGTACGAGAACCGAACAGGATATTTATGCGCAGGCCAGTAAATTTGCAATTGACAATAACACATTCGAGAAATTCAACAAAGCAGTTGTTGAACAAAAGTTGAATAAAAAAGTAGCTACCGTGCATGAATCAGACCTGAATATTGTTGGTCTTCAGAATGGCCGTGTTTTGGTTCGTTCAGCGTATGAAGGGAAAGTTGGTAATATTCTGAAAACCAGTCAGGAATCACCGATTTTTGAATTGGGCAACAATTTTGTGATTGCGGTACTTACAAAAGCTACCGAAGAAGGGGAAGCTACTTTTGAAGACGCACGTACCCAGGTTGAACTGGCCGTGAGGAAACAAAAGAAAGTTGAACTGCTTTCTAAAAAAGCTTCAGATGCAGCACAAGGAAAATCTGATTTGTATGCGATTGCCTCGGCCCTGAACACAAGTGTCAGAACTGCCGAAAACGTAGATTTCAATACATTCTCAATTCCCGGATTAGGACTCGAACCCGCTTTGGTAGGAACTGTTACTGCAATGGGTACAGGTAAAATTTCAAAACCAGTAGAAGGAAATAATGGTGTTTATCTGGCTAAAGTAATAACCGAAACCCCGGTACCTGGTGTTGACGCTAAAATGGAACAAACCCGTCTAAGCCAGAATGTTTTTTACAAAGCTTCATCGCTGGCGTTTGAGTCGCAGCGTAAAAAAGCTGAAATCACGGATAAAAGAGCGAAATTCTATTAATCGAATATTTTACTTGCCAGAAAAGCCGGTTCTCGAGAGCCGGCTTTTCTGTTTTCAGAAACTTCTGTTTTTTGTTTGATGTTCGCTTTTAAGCGTTAAATTTACACCACTCAATTCTGACTATTATAAACAAATAAAAAACATTTAAATTCCATGAAGAACTATTTATTAATACTTTTTACGCTGATGATTATTTCCTGTGCCAAACAACCGGTTCAACCCGTTTTGGTTGACGAAGCAACCTTTAAAAAAGAACACGATGGAAAAACCATCGAACTTTTTACCTTGAAAAATGCAAATGGTGTGGTGGCCCAAATCACCAATTACGGCGGAAAAATTATCAATCTGTGGACGCCAGACAAAAACGGCGATTTTGCCGATATCGTGGCAGGGTACAATACCCCGGATGAATATTTAAACACAAGCGAAATCTATTACGGAACAATAATTGGCCGCTATGGAAACCGTATTGCAAAAGGTCAGTTTACTTTGAATGATTCGGTTTATACCCTGGCAACCAATAATTTCCCGAACCACCTGCATGGAGGCGTGAAAGGTTTTAACAATGTGGTTTGGGATGCAAAAAAGGTGGATGACCAGACTTTGGAACTTACCTATTTATCGGTTGACGGAGAAGAAGGATACCCCGGGAACCTGAATGTTAAAGTTGTTTATAACCTGACAAACGATAACGAATTAAAAGTGGAGTATTTTGCCACAACCGACAAACCAACACCGGTTAATTTAACCCAACATTCGTTTTTTAACCTGAAAGGTGCAGGCAATGGCGATATTAATGATCATATCATGCAAATTTTTGCCGATAATTATACTCCTGTTGATTCAACCTTGATTCCAACGGGCGAAATTGCACCGGTTGAAGGAACCCCTTTCGATTTCAGAACACCAGTGGCTATTGGCGAACGCCTGAACAGCGATCATATTCAAATGAAATATGGGAAAGGCTATGATCATAACTGGGTGTTGAACAAAGCAGAGTCGGGTTTGAATTATGCAGCCAAAGTAGTGGAACCAGCTTCGGGCCGCACCCTCGAGGTTTACACCAACGAACCCGGTATCCAGTTTTATGGCGGCAATTTTATGACCGGCAAAGATGTGGGCAAAGGCAAAACTTATGCCTATCGCGGTGCTTTTTGCCTCGAAACCCAGCATTTCCCCGATAGCCCGAACAAACCTGAGTTCCCGTCAACCATTCTGAACCCGGGTCAGGAGTATTATTCAATTTGTATTTACAAATTCGGGGTGGAAAAGTAAGAGACAATTTTTCGTATAAACAGAAAAAGCCATTCCGCCGTTAAACATTCGGGGAGTGGCTTTTCAGTTCTATTTTATCTGTATCGATACGTGATTAACATTGGATTTCATGCGAATAGCTGTAAAAAAGTCTATATTTGCGTGTTTTTTAAAAGCCGTTTATTTTAATAGTTTATGAAAACTAAATTTCAGGAATACAAGCAGTTAGATCTTTCTCGCATTAATAAGGAAGTTTTAAAACGTTGGCAGGATGACGATACTTTTCACAAAAGCATCAGCACCCGCGAGGGGCATCCCACGTTTGTTTTTTACGAAGGGCCACCTTCAGCCAATGGAATGCCGGGTATTCACCATGTAATGGCACGTGCCATCAAAGATATTTTCTGCAGGTATAAAACCATGCAGGGATTCCGCGTTCACCGCAAAGCCGGTTGGGACACACATGGCTTGCCCGTTGAACTGGGTGTGGAAAAAGCGCTGAATATTACCAAAGAAGATATCGGGAAAAAGATTTCGGTGGAAGATTACAACAATGCCTGTCGCACCGAAGTAATGAAATACACCCGCGAGTGGGAAGAACTCACCCGTATTATGGGATATTGGGTGAATATGGACGATCCGTATATTACCTACGATAACCGTTACATCGAAACTGTGTGGTGGTTGTTAAAAAAAATCTATTCAAAAGGATTGCTCTACAAAGGTTACACCATTCAGCCCTATTCTCCGGCTGCGGGGACCGGACTCAGTTCTCACGAGTTGAACCAGCCGGGTTGTTACCGCGATGTAAAAGATACAACCGCAATTGCCCAGTTTAAAGCCATCCGGAATTCAAAATCTGAATTTTTATTTGAGGGTGTCGATACAGATTTGTATTTCATCGCCTGGACAACCACTCCCTGGACTTTGCCATCGAACACAGCGCTTTGCGTCGGGCCGAATATCCGGTATGTAAAAGTCCGGACTTTTAATCCGTATTCGTATGTGCCGGTTACTTTGATTTTAGCAAAAGACCTGCTGGGTGTTCATCTCAAATCTGAAAATGAGGGATTGCCTTTCGAAGAATACAAGCCCGGCGATAAAAATATTCCTTACCGGGTTTTGGCTGAGTACAGCGGCGAAGAACTGAAGGGAGTGGAATATGAACAGCTGATTGAATGGGTAAAACCCAAAGGCCGCGCATTTGAAGTAATTACCGGCGATTTTGTGACTACCGAAGATGGTACCGGAATTGTACACATTGCCCCCACCTTTGGTGCCGATGACGACCGGGTTGCCAAACAACACGGAATTTCGCCATTAATTGTGGAAGATGCCGATGGAAAAACCCAGGCACTGGTTGATAAAACCGGCCGTTTTTTCCTGGTTGAAAATATGTCACCCGCATTTGTGGCTGAATATGTAAATCTGCCCAAATACAAAGAGTTTGCCGGCCGGTATGTAAAAAATGAATACGATGGCGAACTGACTGAAAAAGATACTACCGTCGATATTGATATTTCGGTCATGCTGAAACTTGAAAACAAGGTTTTCAAAATCGAAAAACATGTTCACAGTTACCCGCATTGCTGGCGAACCGACAAACCGGTTCTTTATTACCCGCTTGATTCGTGGTTTATTAAAACCACTGCCGTCAAGGGAAAGATGGTGGAACTCAACAACACCATCAACTGGAAACCACAGTCAACCGGAACCGGGCGTTTTGGCAACTGGCTCGAAAACCTGGTTGACTGGAATCTCAGCCGCTCCCGTTACTGGGGAACTCCGCTGCCAATATGGCGCACCGAAGATGGTTCAGAAGAAATCTGTATTGGTTCGATGGAAGAACTGATGGCAGAAATTGAAAAATCACTGGCTGCCGGATTCATGGAAAAGAATCCGTTTGAAGGTTTTGTAACCGGCGACAATTCAAAAGAAAACTATGATAAAGTGGATCTGCACAAACCGTTTGTAGATCATATAATTCTGGTTTCGGCCAGCGGCCGGAAAATGTTCCGCGAGCCCGACCTGATTGATGTCTGGTTCGATTCGGGGGCGATGCCGTATGCACAACGTCACTTCCCGATGGAATGGAAGGAAAATTTCAAAGAAGTTTTCCCGGCCGATTTTATTGCCGAGGGAGTCGACCAAACCCGCGGCTGGTTCTTTACTTTGCACGCGATTGCCACCATGATTGATGAATCGGTGGCTTTCAAAAATATCATATCGAACGGACTCGTTTTGGATAAAAACGGCAACAAAATGTCGAAACGTCTGGGCAATGCCGTCGATCCGTTTAAAACCATCGAGGAATATGGTTCCGACCCTTTGCGCTGGTACATGATTACCAATGCACAACCCTGGGACAACCTGAAATTTGACATTGCCGGTGTGGAGGAAGTAAAACGCAAGTTCTTCGGAACACTTTACAATACCTACAGCTTTTTTGCGCTTTATGCCAATGTTGACGGGTTCAGGTACGCAGAAGCCGAAGTACCTTTGGCGCAGCGTCCGGAACTCGACCGCTGGATTATCTCGTTGTTGAATACATTGGTAAAAGAGGTAAAATGGAGTTACGAGAATTACGAGCCAACCCGTGCAGGACGAGCAATTGCTGATTTTGTATCTGAAAATCTGAGCAACTGGTTTGTACGTCTCAGCCGAAAACGTTATTGGGGCGGCGAATTCACCACCGATAAAATATCGGCTTACCAGACTTTGTACACTTGCCTTGCCACAGTTGCAAAACTGATGGCACCGATTGCCCCGTTTTATGCCGATTTGTTATACACCGATCTGAACCAGGTAACCGGAAAAGAACCCGATCAAAGTGTGCACCTGGCTACCTTCCCTGATTTTGATGAATCGCTGATTGACAAAGACCTGGAAGAAAAAATGGAGTTGGCTCAAAAAGCCTCTTCCATGATTTTGGCATTGCGCAGAAAAGAAAAGCTGAAAGTACGTCAGCCGCTGGCAAAAATCATTGTTCCGGTTCTGAATCCGCATTTTCAGGAGCAATTCGAAGCCGTGAAAAACATCATTTTGGCCGAAGTAAATGTGAAAGAGGTTGAATTTCTCACCGATTCTGCCGGAATTATCAAAAAGAAAATCAAGCCTAACTTCAAAACCTTGGGGCCAAAATATGGCAAACTGATGAAGCCAATTTCTGAAGGGATTAATCAATTCAGCCAATCAGATATTTCGCAGCTTGAAGTAACAGGTAGTTATGAATTAATGGCTGGCACTGAAAAAGTAATGATTACACTGGAAGATGTCGAAATTCACACCGAAGATATTCCCGGTTTGATAGTTGCTTCAGAAGGGCCGCTAACGATTGCACTTGATATCAATGTTACCGAAGCGTTAAAAGAAGAGGGAATTGCACGTGAGTTTGTAAATAAGATCCAGAACATTCGTAAAGAGAGTGATTTTGAGGTGACTGACCGGATTAAGATAACAATCAGCAAGGTGGATGAATATAATTCGGCAATTATCAATTTTAAAGATTATATTTGCGCCCAAACTTTGGCAAATAGTCTTGAATTGGTTGATAATCTGAATGATGTAAATGCAAAACAGATTGAGATTGACAAAGATTTGTTTGCAGCTATTTTGGTTGAAAAAACAAAAGTATAAGATCAAATATTATTGAAATAAGTAATGAATTTTACTAATTTCGGAAACTTTAGTTTTTAACTGTTAAATACTCTTTGATTATGGGAGAAAAAACAAGATATTCAGATGAGGAGTTGAAAGAATTCAAAGAACTGATTCTTGAAAAACTTAAAGTTGCACAGGAGGATTATGCCATGTACAAAAACTCCCTGACACAAAGTGATGGCAACGATACCCAGGATACATCGCCAACCTTTAAAGTATTAGAGGAGGGTGCTGCAACATTGTCAAAAGAAGAAGCCGGTAAACTGGCCCAGCGCCAGTTAAAATTTATCCAGCATTTACAGGCTGCATTGGTCAGGTGCGAAAATAAAACCTATGGTATTTGTCGCGAAACCGGCAAACTGATACCCAAAGAGCGGCTTCGCGCTGTACCCCATGCAACATTGTGCATGGACGCCAAAAAGAATCAAAGGTAGTAAAGGAAAAATAGCTGAAAATGCTCTGCGGATAATTCAGAAAAGTGTTTTCCGGGGGCATTTTTGCTTTAATAAACTTGTATGTCACGTTTTAAGAAATCAATTCTCATCGTAGTTCTTATCCTGATTGCCGATCAGTCATTAAAAATCTGGATTAAAACCACCATGATGCTCGGCGATGAAATAGTGGTTTTCAAAAACTGGTTTATCCTGCATTTTGTAGAAAACAACGGGATGGCATTCGGTTTTGAGTTCGCAGGCGAATACGGTAAAATGTTTCTCACCTTGTTCAGGTTAGTAGCCGTGGCTGGAATTGGATGGTATCTTTTTAAGCTGTCAAAGAAAAAAGAACTGCCGTTTGGATTTATCGTCAGTATTTCATTAATACTGGCCGGGGCTATCGGAAATATTATCGACAGCTTGTTTTATGGCATGATTTTCCAGGACAGCTATGGGCAAGTATCCGCTATTTTCCCGGAAGGTGGCGGTTATTCCAGTTTTTTGCATGGCAGGGTGGTGGACATGTTTTATTTCCCGCTCATCGAAAGCCGGTATCCTGATTGGGTCCCTTTTGTTGGGGGTAATCCGCTGGTTTTCTTCCGGCCTGTTTTTAATATTGCCGACTCATCAATCACCATCGGGATTTTTTCGATCCTGATTTTTTACCGGAAATATTTTAACAAAGTGGAAGAAAATGACATGGAACCTGAAACAAAACAACCCGATAAAAATGAAAATCAACCGGTTGAGAAAATTTCTGAGGTAAAAGATTAACCAAATCATTCATATAATGAAGCCCGATTTTATCATATACAATACGCTAACCCGGAAAAAGGAAGTTTTCAAACCTCTTGTTGAGGGCAAAGTAGGACTTTATGTTTGCGGGCCAACAGTTTACAGCGATTCTCATCTTGGCCATGCACGCCCCAATATCACTTTCGACCTGCTATTCCGCTACCTCAGGTTCCTGGGATATCATGTTCGTTATGTTCGAAACATTACAGACGTTGGGCATCTTGAAAATGAGGCCGATGAAACTGGCGAGGATAAAATTGCCAAAAAAGCTCAGCTTGAACAGCTCGAACCCATGGAAGTGGTGCAGAAATACATGAATTCTTTTCATTTTAACATGAACGAACTGAATGTTCTGCCACCCAGTATTGAACCACGGGCATCGGGGCATATTATCGAACAGCAATTGTTGATTGATTCGATTTTGAAAAACGGGTTTGCTTATGAGGCAAACGGGTCGGTGTATTTCGATGTCGAAAAATACAACCAACATTACAAATATGGCAAACTTTCGGGCCGCAATCTCGATGATATCAGGACAAATACACGGCAGCTTGAAGGGCAGGACGAAAAAAGAAATTCTTTTGATTTTGCCTTATGGAAAAAGGCTGCTCCTGAGCATATTATGCGCTGGCCATCAAAATGGGGAGAGGGTTTCCCCGGCTGGCACCTCGAATGTTCAGCCATGAGCACAAAATACCTGGGTGAGCAATTTGATATTCACGGTGGTGGGATGGACCTGACTTTCCCGCACCATGAGTGCGAGATTGCACAGTCAACTGCCAGTCTGGGTCACGAAACGGTTCGCTACTGGATGCACAACAACATGATAACCATTGATGGGCAGAAAATGGCGCGTTCGCTGGGAAATTTCATTACCCTGCGCGAACTTTTTACCGGCAATCACCCGCTTCTTAAACAGGCGTATTCGCCCATGACCATCCGGTTTTTTATTTTACAGGCGCATTACCGCAGTACCATCGATTTCTCAAACGAAGCCTTGCAGGCATCTGAAAAAGGACTTGAAAGACTGATGACGGCGGTAAAAACATTAAGCGAATTAACCCCGGCTCAGCATTCAACAATTGATGTAAATATGCTGAAAGAAAAATGCTTGGCTGCTTTAAACGATGATTTGAACAGTCCGGTTGCCATTGCACATTTGTTTGATGGTGTGAAAATGATCAATTCCATAAAAGCCGGGAACGAACAGATTGCTAAAACCGATCTGGATGAACTTACTTCATTTTATCATACAATGGTTTTCGATATTTTAGGGTTGAAACAGGAACAAACAGCTGATTCCGGTAATAATCAGGTTCTTTCAGGGGCTGTGGAATTGCTGATTAACCTGAGAAAAGAAGCCAAAGCAAACAAAGACTGGGCAACTTCTGATCGAATCAGAAATGAATTAAATGAAATCGGAATCGAGCTGAAAGACACCAAAGAAGGGGTGGAATGGAAACTCAAATAATTGCAGAATCATAATAATTGATAATTAACGATTTTAGAAGTTGATAAACTCGAAACATTAAACTTTAAACTCGAAACTGTTATGTTTTCAGGAATTGTAGAAGAATTTGGAACGGTTGTAAAAATCGAAAAAGAACAGGAAAATGTGCATTTTACGCTTACCTGTTCGTTTGTTGGCGAGCTGAAAGTTGACCAGAGCCTTTCGCATAACGGCGTTTGCCTGACTGTGGTGAATGTTGATAAAGAAGCTAAAACATACAAAGTAACAGCCATCAAAGAAACTTTGCTGAAATCAAATCTCGGTTTGCTCGAAGTAGGTTCGAAAGTTAATCTGGAACGAAGCATGATGATGAATGGCCGGTTGGATGGGCACATTGTTCAGGGGCATGTTGACCAGACAGCCGTTTGCACCCGTGTTGACGAGGCCGACGGAAGCTGGTATTACACTTTTGAATACGGATTCGATATTGAAAAAGCCAGGCAGGGTTATATGACCGTGGAAAAAGGATCGGTTTGTGTGAACGGTGTGAGTCTCACGGTGGTAAATTCGAAAAATAATTCCTTCCAGGT
>JAJUGS010000144.1 GCA_029265875.1 Prolixibacteraceae bacterium | reverse complement strand
GCTCACCCGTTACCTGAATGCCAACATCGAACCGGTGTTCTTTGCGTACCGCGCAGTGCCTGAAATCGATGCGATTGTGGAGGATATTGTGAAAAGTACCAAAGCCGATTATGACTTTACCGCCGAAGATGGTTTTGGCCATCATTTCTGGGTAATCGCCGACAGCGCCACCAATGCAAAACTCGAAAAACTTTTTGCCGAAAAAGTACCGTTTACTTATGTGGCCGACGGGCATCACCGCACCGCAGCCGCCGCTCGAATCGGGCTCGAAAAAACAACACAGAATCCAAACCATACCGGAAACGAATTGTACAACTTTTTTATGGCGGTTCATTTCCCGGATAACCAGTTGCAGATTCTCGATTACAACCGGCTGGTAACCGACCTGAATGGTTTGTCGGATGTTGATTTCCTGGCTGCCTTGTCAAAAGGTTTTGAGGTGCAGAACATGGGAACAGCGATTTACCATCCAAAGCAACTCCACGAATTCAGTCTGTATTTGTCGGGGAACTGGTACAAGCTGAATGCCCGTCCGGGAACTTTTAACGACAACGACCCGATTGGTGTGCTCGATGTGACCATTCTTTCGGAACAGGTGCTTTCGCCGATTCTTGATATCAAAGACCTGCGTACCTCGAAACGCATCGATTTTGTAGGCGGAATCCGTGGTTTGGGCGAACTGCGGAAACGCGTGGATTCGGGCGAAATGAAAGCCGCTTTTGCCTTGTACCCCGTTTCGATGAAACAGTTGATCGACATTGCCGACAGCGGAAACATCATGCCGCCAAAAACCACCTGGTTTGAACCCAAACTGCGTTCGGGGCTGGTGATTTATAAACACGATTAAAAAAGGTGAATTAAGTGTAGAGCCGGTTTTTTCATTTTAAACTTGTCCTGCCTTACAGGCAGTTGTTTAACTTGATTTTCATAACCGCAGGTCGATGACCCTGCGGTTATGAAAATCTGACTTTTCAAGTCCATCCGGCAACTTGTCCAGAAAGCCTGCCTGCCGCAGGTAGGGACTTATTTTCATAACCACAGGTTTTTAACCTGTGGATTCGGTAAAAATGAAGTAAACTGCCTGTAAGGCAGGATTTTTTTTCGGATAATAGAATATGTCATAGTTTATTACATGTTTAGAACCCTTCATTCGCATAAAAAGATCATTTTGAATCAGAAATAGAAAATCCCGGTGAAAAGCCGGGATTTTTGTTTTAAAACAGATGAAATCAGGTTTTCAGTTCTTTTAAAAAGCGTTAATTTCAGCGGAAATAATTTTTAAGTATGGATTTGGAAAACATTTCGCTGGCAAGGCTTTACAAACGGCAAAAAACCGACCGTGACATTTTCCAGGAACTGATGCCCACCAAAGTGAAGGAGGTGTTGCTGATTGCCACGTTGTACGACTCGTATTCCATTGTACGCGAGGGCCAGTTCAGCGATAAGATTTTTGGCGAATACCTGCAGCTCAACCTGTATGCAGCGCCACGTTTCACCAGTGTTAACTCGAAGGAAGAAGCCCTGCAGGCACTCAGCCGTTTCGATTTCGACCTGATTATTGTGATGGCGGGTGTGGATAAAAAAACACCCGTTGAAACCGCCCGTGAACTCAGAAATGCACGGCCACGCATCCCGCTTTTGCTGCTGGTGAACAACAACGCCGACCTCCGTTATTTTCAGGATGAATGGAAAAAGCTCGATTTTATCGACCGCATTTTTGTGTGGAATGGCAACTCCAATGTTTTTATCGCCATGATCAAATACATCGAAGACATCAAAAACGTGGCCTTCGATACAAAAAACGGGAATGTGCGCGTGATTCTGCTGGTGGAAGACAGCATTCAGTATTACTCGCGCTACCTGCCCATGCTTTATACCACGGTGATGACGCAAACCCAGGCGCTGGTACGTGAGGACGCGGTTGACGAACTGCATAAAATCCTGAAAATGCGTGCCCGGCCCAAAGTGCTGCTGGTGAGTACTTACGAGGATGCGGTTCAGATCATCAACAATTACAAAAGATACATTTTGTGTGTGATTTCGGATGTAAAGTTTGAAAAGGGAGGGGTAGATGATGAGGATGCCGGAATTGAACTGCTGAAATATACTTCGGAGGTATTTAAAACCCCGATTCCGCTGTTGCTGCAATCGCACGACATTGCCAACGCGGCACGCGCCAAGAGTGTGGGCGCCGATTTCATCAACAAAAACTCGGAAAGCCTTTCGATGGACATACTCAACTTTTTGTACCGCAGGCTGGGGTTCGGGAATTTTGTTTTCAAAGGAATGGATGGAAAACCGCTGGCCGAAGCTCACAACCTCGAAAAATTTGAAAAGCTTTTCCGCGAGATTCCGGCGGAGGCGCTGTTGTACCACGGAAGCCGCAACTCTTTCTCAACGTGGCTGATGGCACGCGGCGAAATCAATATGGCCGAAAAACTCAGGCCTGTAAAAACCAAGGATTTTAAATCGGCCGAAGAACTCCGCGATTTTTGTCTGAACACATTTAAAGAAGTGCGGTTTGAAAAACTGAAAGGTACCATCGTCAACTTTAATCCTTCGATGGAGCATTCGAACCAGTTTATCATCAGGCTGGCGAAAGGTTCGCTGGGAGGAAAAGGCCGTGGTATTGCCTTTATCTGCAACCTGATCGAAAACATCAACTTTAAAAAGCTGATCCCGCAACTCAATATCCGCATTCCGGCAACCGCGGTGCTGGGCGCGCTGGAGTTCGATAAATTTGTGGAAATCAATAACCTGTACGACGATATTTATTCGCTGAATAATTATGAGTCCATCAGGAGTCATTTTCTGGAATCGGAATTTGACGAACGCACCAAACGCACATTGAAGGAATACCTGCGAAAAGTGGAGAAACCACTGGCTGTTCGCTCATCAGGATTGTTTGAAGATTCGCTCCTTCAGCCTTTTTCGGGTGTTTACGAGACCTATCTCATCCCGAATAACCACCCCGATTTCAATGTTCGTTACACTCAATTCGAAACAGCCATCAAACTGGTGTATGCCAGCATTTTCACCGAGTCGGCACAGGATTATTTTGATGCCGTGAAATACAAAATCGAAGAGGAAAAAATGGCGGTGGTCATCCAGGAAGTGGTGGGGCACAATCACGGCAATAAATATTATCCGAGTATTTCGGGCGTGGCCCAGTCGTATAATTATTACCCGGTTTCGTATATGAAGCCCGATGATGGCTTTTCGGTGGCGGCAGTGGGTTTGGGTATGTACGTGGTAAATGGCGAAAATGCCTTTCGTTTTTGTCCGCGATATCCCGAAATCAATCCTACATCGGTTGTCAACCTGGTTCGCGATACACAAAAGACTTTTTACGCGCTTGATTTATCAAATCCCGATATCGACCTGATAGGCTCGGGAGAAGATGCCTCTATTAAAAAATACAGAATTGCCGAAGCTGAAAAAGATGGCACACTCGAACACCTGGTTTCGACTTACGATCACGAAAACGATCAGTTGATTCCCGGAACCACACAAAAAGGGTTGCGCGTGGTTGATTTTGCCGACTTGCTGAAATATAATTACCTGCCATTTTCTTACACTTTGCGGGTGCTGTTAAAACTTTTCAGGGAGGCCATGGGTTCGCCGGTTGAACTGGAATATGCCATCGATCTTGAACCCGCGGAAAACGGCTTGCCCACATTTTACCTTTTGCAGATAAAACCACTGATCAGGACTGAGGAACAGGTGGAAATTGACCTGGGCAGGGTGGAAAAAGACCAGATTTTTATGTATGCCGAACAGGGAATGGGAAATGGCAGAATTGAAAATATGCACGATGTGGTTTATGTCAATCCGGAAAAATTTGATAAACATAAAACCAAACAGATTGCCCACGAAATCAGCGAAATCAACAGACGGTTCGAGGAAAGGGGAAAAGAATATATCCTGATCGGGCCGGGGCGCTGGGGATCGCGCGACCCGTTTACCGGGATTCCGGTTTTCTGGGCCAATATATCAAAGGCGAGGGTGATTGTGGAAATGGGATTGCCCGATTTTCAGATCGATGCCTCGCTGGGGTCCCATTTTTTTCACAATGTTACTTCCATGAATGTGGGCTATTTTTCCATACCCCATCATTCTTCAGAAGCAGTTTTGAAATTGGAGGCACTCGCTCAGCAAAAGCTGATACACGAAACAGAATTTGTAAAACATGTATATTTCAATAAGCCATTAACAGTGCTGATGAATGGAAAAGAAAGAAAGGTGCTGATCCATTGCTGAAAGTACAATCTGGTATTGCCTGGTTTCAATTAAATAAAGCTTTTGGATACAATTTCTAATCAAAACAATACAAAAACAGGTGGCAAAATTATTATTTGTCAATTGGTTTGTTAATTTATTTTCAATCTGTAGTCAATTCAACTTTTTGAAAAATGTTAATTCACATTAAAAATTAACTTTGTCTCTTGGAAAATTTTTGAAATTTTCAAAAGACCTAAGACCGGGATTTAAATTATTTAAAATATGAACCGTAACGAAAGTTACATTAAAACCATTAATCTATGAGTACACCATTTTTACTTGTACCAATTTCGTCATTGCTGGCGCTGTTCTTTGCCTGGTATTTTTATAAGACCATGATGAAGCACTCGGAAGGCACTGCCCGCATGAAGGAAATTGCCCAATATGTCCGCGAAGGTGCGATGGCTTATCTGAAACGCCAGTACAAAGTTGTACTGATTGTGTTTGCTGTGCTGGTATTATTACTTACTATCATGGCCTATATGGGGGTTCAGAACCCGTTTGTGCCGATAGCTTTTTTAACAGGAGGTTTCTTTTCCGGTCTGTGTGGGTTTCTGGGAATGAAAACAGCCACCAATGCTTCTGCCAGAACGGCACATGGTGCTTCACAGTCGCTGAACAAAGGATTACAGATTGCTTTCAGGAGTGGGGCTGTAATGGGTTTGGTGGTAGTGGGTTTTGCACTGCTCGACATTGCAGCCTGGTATTGGTTTCTTAATTCAGTGATTTTTACCCCGGAACATATGCAGAATGGTTTACATTTCCTTGGTTTGACGTTTGTTCACGAGGGAATTAATGAATCGCAGAAAATGATTGAAATTACCACAACCATGCTGACTTTTGGTATGGGAGCATCAACACAGGCATTGTTTGCACGTGTGGGCGGTGGTATTTATACAAAAGCGGCCGACGTGGGTGCCGACCTGGTTGGTAAAGTGGAAGCCGGAATCCCGGAAGATGATCCGCGTAACCCGGCAACCATTGCTGATAACGTAGGTGACAACGTGGGTGACGTAGCCGGTATGGGCGCTGACCTTTACGAATCGTATGCAGGTTCTATCCTTGCCACTGCTGCCCTCGGAGCATCGCTTCCGGCGCTGGCACTCGAAAAAACAGGCATTTCGGTTGAAAAAGCGGTTATTGCACCCATGATTGTGGCGGCTATTGGTACACTGCTTTCCATTGCCGGTATTTTCCTGGTGCGTACAAAAGAATCGGCATCGCAGAAAAACCTGTTACGCGCTTTACTTTTAGGGACAGGCGGAAGCTCGCTGTTTATTCTCGTGGCACTGATCGGTCTGGCATACCTGAATTGGATTACCTGGGGCGTATTTTGGGCTGTTGTAATTGGTCTCGCTGCTGGTGTTATCATTGGTCAGGCTACCGAGTATTTTACATCCGATGAATATGGCCCCACTAAAGGCATTGCAAAACAAGGCCTGAAAGGACCGGCTACCACTATAATTGAAGGTATTGCCGTGGGTATGTTCTCAACCTGGGTTCCTGTGGTTACCATTGTTTTTGGTATTGTGGGTGCTTTCTGGGCTGCCGGTGGTAACCACGATTTTGCCCTCGGTGTTTACGGAATTGGTTTTGCTGCCGTGGGGATGCTTTCAACTTTAGGTATTACACTGGCTACTGATGCTTTCGGCCCGATTGCCGACAATGCCGGTGGCAATGCCGAAATGGCTGAATTGCCAAAAGAAGTCCGCGAACGGACCGATGCACTCGATATGTTGGGTAACACAACCGCTGCAACCGGTAAAGGTTTTGCCATCGGTTCGGCAGCTTTAACTGCTATGGCATTGATTGCTGCCTACATGGAAGAAGTAAGGTTATGGTTTGGCCGTTTGGCAAAAGCTGGTGACGGTTTCGTTGCCAAAGGCGAATATGTTTTTTATAACGATGTAGCCCCGGCAGTTCAGGAAGGTATCAAAGCCGTTAAAATCTCAACAGCTTCGGTAAAAGAACTTTCTGCAGCTTATGATATTACCCTTTTCAACCCGTTGTTCCTCGGTGGTTTGTTTATCGGTTCGATGATGGCTTTTGTTTTCAGCGCGATGTCGATGAAAGCTGTGGGAAGGGCTGCAGGTGCCATGGTGGAAGAAGTTCGCCGCCAGTTCCGCGAAATCAAAGGTATCATGGAAGGCAAAGCTGTTCCTGAATATGCAAAATGTGTTGAAATTTCGACTAAAGGTGCCCAGAAAGAAATGGTGCTCCCATCGATGATTGCCATTATTGTCCCGATCCTCGTGGGTGTTTTAATGGGTGTTGCCGGGATTATCGGGTTAACTGCCGGTGGATTAACTGCCGGATTTACCCTTGCCGTATTTCTGAATAACTCGGGTGGTGCATGGGACAATGCCAAAAAATTCATCGAAAAGGGAAATCATGGCGGAAAAGGCAGTGAAGCACACAAAGCTGCTGTAACCGGTGATACTGTTGGCGACCCGTTTAAAGATACTTCGGGCCCCTCGCTCAATATCCTTATCAAACTGATGACAATGGTTTCTGTGGTGATGGCAGGCTTAACCGTTACTTACAGTTTCTTTTAATATTGGTTTAAAGTGAAGATGAAAACCACCTGTAGTTTTGCTGCAGGTGGTTTTTTATTTATCAGCCATCAATAATATTTTGATTGTTTCCTGAACATTTTTGTTCTATTTTTAGTTTCAGTAAAAAAACGCAAGAACTAAAAAAATCAATAATTATGGCAGATCTATCAACAACCTACATGGGTATCAAGCTAAAGAACCCGCTTATCCTTGGGGCCTGTAACTTAGTTACAAAACCCGAAACAATCAAACAAATTGAAAATGCCGGTATCGGGGCAATTGTTTACCGGTCGCTGTTCGAGGAGCAAATCCAGCTCGAAAACCTGCAAATGGATGAAGACCTGGGTGAGTATGAAAACAGAAATGCCGAAATGACCCATTTATTCCCGGGACTGGAACATGGCGGCCCCAAAGAACATCTTTATAACCTTGAAAAACTGAAAAAATCGGTCAATGTACCGGTATTTGCCAGTCTGAATGCCATTTACGAACCCACCTGGGTCGAATATGCCAAAGAACTGGAGAAAACCGGTGTCGATGGCCTGGAAATCAATCTTTATGCAGTGCCGGGTTATTTCGAAGTAACAGGCGAGTCGATTGAAGAAAAACAAGTGCAGATAGTTAAAGCCGTAAAAAAAGCCGTAAAAATTCCGGTGAGTGTAAAAATCGGGATGTTTTATACCAACCCGCTCAACTTTATTAAAAAGGTGGACGAAGCCGGTGCCGATGCCTATGTTTTGTTCAACCGGTTCTTCCAGCCCGATATCGATGTGGAGAAAGAAGAATTTTATTATCCCTGGGAACTCAGCAACCCTAAAGACCGGATGTTTGCGCTCCGTTATGCCGGTTTGCTGTATGGAAATCTTGCGGGAAGTGTTTGCGTGAGCCGCGGAATTTACGATGCCGGCGATGTGATAAAAATGATTCTGGCCGGCGCCGACGCGGTACAGGTGGTCAGTACTGTTTATCGCAACCAGCCCGGTGTGATTTCCGACATCCTGATGGACCTCAACCGCTGGATGGATGAAAAAGGCTACAAATCGCTGGCCGATTTCAGGGGGAAATTATCACGCAAGAACATGAAAGACCCGTTTACTTACCAGCGTGCGCAGTATGTTGACATTCTGATGAAATCGGAATCGATTTTCAAAAAATACCCAATGGTTTAGGGACATAATTCAAAGTTTAAGAAGATAAGGTAAAAAGCAGGAGGCGAAAGTTTCCTGCTTTTTTTTGGTTTTTAAATACTGCCTGTTCGATTTGATGAAATTGGTTAAGTGATGCTGCAAGAATTAGAAACACTGCCCCGGAAGGGTGAAATATGTATGACCCCCTCGCTGGAGCGGTTTTGCAAACCGTGTCTGGCCCCACAAGGGCAAAGAATTTTTGCTTTTTCAAAGAAAACCTCTTCCCGCTACCGCACGATTTTTCATTGCGTGTTTTACAAAAACAAAACATGGATTTCAGCTTAAATGTGGCTAAAGCCGGATTTGTGGCATTAAATTAAAACCGTCAGCTGAAGCAGACGGAAATAGCAAAAAAAATATCAAAAGCAATCGGCAATATTTCCCCCGAACAGTCGGGGGACTTCCGTCAACGGTCTGGCGACCCAGCCCTGTTATTATTCATCTTCCGGTAATTTCCTTGTTGAGTTGTACTCTTTGGCAATCCTTCTTTTTGCACGTTTTTCGGCCAGCTTACCAAAAACAACCGAAGGAGAGAAGCTGGCAATTTTCACCGACGAGGCTTCGGTGCGCAATTCACGTTTTTCGGTTTTCATCAGCTCTGTGGTTCTTTCGGTTTCCGAAAAATTGTCGCCAATGCGGGGCAGCGGGTCAAATGCCTTGTAATTGATGTTTTTCATGGCCTGGTCGTGGGCGGTTTGCAGGGTTCCGGTAACCTTTACTGGTTTAATGTTCAGCGTGTCGGTTTCAAGTATCACCACCGGGTTTTTGAGTAATTCATAAACTGTCACCATCTTCCGCAAAAACGAAATATGCGAAATAATCAGCGTGTCCGCAGGTTGCACCCTGAGTTCAAACAATCCGTTTCCGGTACTGAAACATTTGGCAGCGTTGCGGATGTTAAAAACATAAGCATCGGAAACCGGGTTTTGCGTGTTGTCGGTGATTTTTCCCTGCAACGCAAACTCCTGCGCATGCACGGTTACAAATGCCAATAAAAAGAGCAGGGTAAAGTTTCGTTTCATACCTGGTATTTATAAAAGCAAATTTCAGAAATTGCCTGCAAACCAAAGCAATAAATAATCATAACAGGTGTTAAGGTTTGTTATTGATGAAAACCGGGATTTTTTTAATTCGAAAGATAAAATGACCTGTTTTCCGGCCTAAAAGGCCAATTTAATTCAACCCGGGGCAAGTTGAGGGAGGAACGATCCGAAACGTCGCCCCGGGTAAAGGAGGCCGAAAAAAACCGTCCGCGTTGGTTCGATGAACAGAGCAATAAAACCTTTTCGGACGGAATGGCAGGACATCATTATCGGGAAAAGGGGCCAACTTTTTCGTCCGAAACAAGAGATTCTCTTTGAAAAACGTTCTCTCACGGACGATTTTCGTGTTCGTCTTCCAACCCAGGGCGACTCCCGGTTTTACCGGGATAACCCTGGGCTTAATTATACTGGCCTTTCAGGCCGTTTTCCTATTCGTTAAACATCATTTTATTGTCTGAGAAATATCTATAAAGAGTGGATTGCCTAGCTGACAAGCTCAGCCGGGCAGCGGGCGTGTCAAAAAAAAGTAATGACAAAATCGCTGATCACTTAAATATATTCCACCATTACCTGTTTAAAGAATTTGTTGCGGAGGATGTGGACAATTCGTTTTACCACATATTTTCGGAGTTCGAGTTCAATGGGTTGTTCGGGGTCCTGGTGCGCCCAGTTGATGCGGGTTCCCACAATAATGTCGATGACATCGTGCTGGAGCAGGAGCTTTACAATTTCTTCAGGTGGCGAGTCGCCAAGACGGATTTCGCTGTCGTAGCTTTCCAGTATTTCCTCCACGTTCCGCAGGGTCAGAATCCCTTCCGAAATCAGTTCGAAGCCCTGCATGTGTGCCACGGGTGGCAAAGCGGCAGCATCTTTCCTGATGTGTTGTATTTTAACTTCGAGCCCCAGTTCGCGGGCAATAATTTCGGCAGTGGTTCCCCCGCAAATAATTTTCTTTCCCTGGAAATTTTTGATGCGCCCCACAAAATCGAAGTCTTTGATTTTGTAAAACGGTGGCCCGGTGATGAGCATAAATTTCCTCGGCTCCCTGAAATAAATCACCCCGCAGGTGGCATCGTCCATCATCGAAAAATTGTCGTTCATGGCCGCCTGGTTCAGCACTTTGCGGGCCAGTTTGGTAGCCGAAATATCGGGCATCCTGTTAATCTGCCCCACCGTGAATTCTTCAAACCGGTTCCAGCCCCAGCCCATTACAAACTGGCTGGTTCCCATGCCCGACTGGGTGATTCCGTCGGAAACAAAAACAAGCCTGTCTTCTTTCAGCGCCGTAAATTCCCTCACCCTGAGAATCTTTCCAAAGTTTTCCTCACCGCGTACATTTTGCTCGATCTCCTTCGGGAAATAGGATTTGCCGTTTCGCACAATTAACACCCGTGGGTTGTCGTAATTAATGATCCGTACTTTGTGGTCGGGTTCAATTTCGATGATGGTGAAGGTGGCGTAATTTTCCTTTCCATCAGAACTTTTAGGCAGGGCATTCATAATGATGCGGGCGGCCACTTCGGGTTTGGTATGAAAACGTGTGTATTTTACGGCCATGGTAGCGGTGAGCGTGGCCAGCACACTGGCTTTGATGCCGTGGCCAATCCCGTCGCTCATCACAAGAATGGTGCGGCCTTCCTCGCGGCTCACATCCGACTGAAAAACATCGCCACAGGCAATTTCGCCTTTCGGGCGTTTTTGCTGTACGTCAATCTCGACGTGGATTTCTTCGTTATTGCTCGTCATCGTCATAACGGTACGATTCAATGATGGAGTTCAGCAATTCTTCGGTTTCGGCGGCGTTTTCGCCTAACAGGAAAGCGATTTTCTGAACGGTCCCGATATTTTGTTTGATGATCCGCTGGGCGCGGCTGATGATTTCGTCGCGTACAAGGTTCGGGGCCGACATATCGCGGATAACAGCACCCACAATCTTGTTTTTGTACAAGGTAACCGCCGAAACGTGCAGCAGTTTATTCTGGAATTTTATGTCGCGTTCCAGTGTTTCTTCCCCCGAGATCATCAGGTTCGAAAGCATTTTAAAAATCACGTCGGGCACGAGCACCTGCAACGAAGCGCCTTTCAGTCCGGGAATGGTTTGGTATAATTCGTCCGTTTCCTCGCCCATCAGTTTGGCAAAGCTTTCGTTCGAGTCCACAACTTTATAGGTGTCGTCAACAATTACAATACCGGCGCTGATTTTGTGGAGCATGTACGACGAAACTTCCATCGATTCCTGCGCTTTTTCAAGCCGTTTTTCGGTTTTTTTCAGCTCGGTGATGTCGTGAATGGAACCCACGATTCCCACAATTTCATTTTCGTTGTTCCTGATCACGGCTTTGTTCAGCATCACATAACAGGGAGATCCATCCTGGCGTTTCATGCGGGCTTCATAAATTTGTTCGCCCGGGTTGTGCAACAATTCCTGGTCGCGCTGAAAATACAATTCGGCAGTCTCGTGTGAGTGGACTTCGTAAACCGATTTCCCGATTATTTCGGATTTGTCGCGGCCGGTAAATTTTTCGTGT
>JAJUGS010000394.1 GCA_029265875.1 Prolixibacteraceae bacterium | reverse complement strand
GTTCCGTTAACCGATGAACAGGTGGCCCAGTTGGGCACTGCAGGTACAATCCCAACTGCAATTGCTGATGTGAATTTGGACAACAGCGATCTTGGACAGAATTACCCGAATCCTTTCAGTAATAACACCACGTTCGAATACAAAATCCGTGAAACCGGAAAAGTAAGTTTCAGGGTTTTAGATATGAACGGAAGAACTGTTAAAACAATTGAAAGAGGAACCCAGGATGCCGGAAACTACCGTTTGGAACTGAATGCCGGCGATATGGACGAAGGAATTTATTTGATGCAGATGAAAACGGGTGATAAAGTGAGTACCCGTAAATTTATTGTAAGATAAGAGAATAAAATTTAAGGTTAAATGGTTGAGGATGCTTCATCTTTGATGGAGCATCCTCTTTTATAATTATTTATGAAGTTAACTATAGTAAGATTTTCCATATTGTTTCTTCTGGTATTATCCGTTTTGTCGTCGCTTTCACAAACTGAAATTCCTGAACGCAAAGGCTGGTGGAAATTTGATGATCCTCAGAATTTAACAGTTGCAGAAAATGGTTATGGCACTTCCCTTCTGCTCACCGGAACGCATATTGCTGTAAACGGACCAATAGACGGCAATGGTGCCGTGCAAATCGGGGTTGGAAGTTATTACAAACTGACGCACGGAATTACAGCCAATGGCGGTGGAACAAAAGTAAACGATTACTCATTGCAGTTCGATTTTAAAATTGCAGAAAACGGGTATTGGAAATGTTTTTACCAGACTTCGGTGACCAATGCAAACGACGGTGATTTTTTTATCAATCCCAGCGGGAATATTGGCGTTGCAGCCGTGGGTTACAATGGTGCCTCAATCAATCCGGATGAATGGTACCGGTTGGTAATTTCGGTAAAAAACGGGAACTGGTTGAATGTTTATTTAGATGGAAAATTGGTTTTGCAGGGAAATATCCAGGATATCGATGGTCGGTTTTCGCTTGATAAACAGGTTTTGATTTTTGCCGATGAAGATGGCGAAGATGGTAATATTCAATGTGCTGAACTGGCAATCTGGGACCGGGCGTTAAATGGTGAACAGGCCGCGTCATTGGGTGGGTACAACCATTCAGCCGTAAAATTAGATTGTTTGTTGCCATACTTGCAAAGTCCCGGCAAAAACCACATCAATATCAGCTGGCACGATACTGTGCCCTCTGAAACCAGAGTAGTTTTTGGCACCTCACCTGAATTAATCAAATCAGAAACAAGTGGAACATCCGAATTGATCAGCGATTTGTACTACTGGCATACCGTTAAATTAGACTCGTTACAACCCGGAACAAGGTATTTTTACCAGGTTAAAAGCGGGGGAAAAACATCGCCGGTTTACTCGTTTAAAACACTGCCCGATGATGACTATCGGGGAAAACTCCGGTTTATTGTTTTAAGCGACACGCACAACGGCGACACGGTTGTTACAGGCAGGATTATCCGCAAAGCCCGCGAAACCGCTGTAAAACTGTATGGCGCTGATATTGAAAATCATATTACCGGCATCATTCACTCGGGTGATATTGTCATGAGTGGCAGTTCTGCCGACCAGTATGCAAAGCTATTCTTTTCGCCCCTGAAATCGCTTTCGGGCAATTTGCCAACGCTGGTGATTGCCGGAAACCACGAAGTGGAAAGTCCCTTTTTTTATCAATACCTGAAAGAAGAGGAAATTTCGGCATTGCCAGGCACACCCGGCGTTGTGGAGAAAATTATCCAGGTAAAAGTTGGAAATTCGCTGTTTATCGGGCTAAATACCAATGTTTACAACGAATATGGAAACCTGTTGATTGCGTGGCTGAACAGCAGGTTGCGGGATGTTGAAAACGATGAATCTGTCGATTTTGTTTTTCTGTTTTTTCATCATCCGCCCATGTCAGAGTTATGGGATTATGTCAATGTCAGTGATGGTTCATCAGCTTTTGTGAGGAATTCAGTTTTGCCGGTTATAAAAAAATACAGCAAAGTGCAGGCAACATATTCAGGGCACACACACGGTTACGAAAGAGGTGCCATCCAGTCAGCGACTCCGGGAGGTGATTTCAGAATCATCTGTGGTGGCGGAAGCGGTGGTTATCTTGATCCGTGGGCTGATGGACAGAACCGCGATATCGACGATATTACCAAAACTATCAGCAATTTCGAGTTTCAGGTGCTCGAAATTGATGTGGCTGACAAATCATTTCAGAATACAGTTTACAGTCTCGGAACCTTGACCAAACCCCTTGATGCCGTTGTAATCGATTCGTTTT
>JAJUGS010000037.1 GCA_029265875.1 Prolixibacteraceae bacterium | reverse complement strand
CCATCGAAAATACCAAAGATTCCGGTATAAAAGCCTCGTTCATAATTTTCTGCAGCTTTTATAATTTCAACTGTTTTTTGTTTCGGAGCACCTGAGATTGAGCCAGCCGGTAAAAGCCTGAAAATAATATCACCAATATTTTCAGCATAATTCCCGGGCAATCTGCCCGAAATTTCGGAACTCACCTGCCACAGATTTTTTTGGTTGGTTTTAATCAGATCGAGATACCTGAACTTTTCAACTTTCACATCGTCGGCCACCAGGCTGAGGTCGTTTCTGATCAGATCGACAATTGTATTGTGCTCAGCCAGTTCCTTGGTATCTTTCAATAGCATTTCTGCGGCATTTTCACTTTCTGCTTCAATAGTTCCTTTCATGGGATAAGAAAAAATTCTGCCGTTTCGGATTTGTACGAAGCTTTCGGGCGAAAAACAAACAAAGCTGTTTTCGACATAAATTTTGTACAAAGCCCTGCTTCGCAGGAAAATCTCTTTTGCAGAAAGGTTTGTCTCAATAAGCGTTGGTTGTGTGTAATTCAACAGGTAGGTGTCGCCGTTGTGAATATGCCGCATCACGCGTTCAAAGCCTGTCAGGTATTGTTCAAATGCGACTGGCGAAATCTTCCACTCCAGGCTTTTTTCTTCCACCTCAGTTGGCGGAATATATGCCGCTTGCGGCGTTTGCCAGAAAATGCCCGCAGGTGTTGCGTTCAGTGGGAAAAAAACCGGCGAAAGTCCTTCAAAGTCAATTATAAAACCAAACGGAACCTTGTTTTTCCCCCATTCATTAAGCTGATTCTTTATATGAAGTAATGATTTCATTTTTCTGCGGCAAAGGTAAAAAAGTAAAAGTCCCGGCTAATAAATTTCAATTCAAAATAAAAAACCGGCCATTTCAAGGTTGAATATTTATATTTTTACTGCAAATAAAACCAACGTGGATATTGCCGGAAATATAGCAGCGATTAAAAACCAGTTACCTGAAAAAGTGAGGCTGGTGGCGGTTTCGAAAACCAAACCGGTTGAAGATATTCTGGCGGCGTACCATGCCGGGCAACGCATTTTTGGCGAAAATAAAATCCAGGAAATGGTGAAAAAGCAGGAACTGCTTCCTAAAGACATCGAATGGCATTTTATTGGCCATCCGCAAACCAACAAAATCAAATATATCGCGCCATTTGTGTCGTTGATTCATGGCGTCGATTCGTTTAAATTATTAAAGGTTATTGATTCCGAGGCAAAGAAAAACAACCGGAAAATTGCGTGTTTACTCCAGCTTCACATTGCCACTGAAGAAACCAAATTCGGTTTTAATACAGAAGAAGTTTTTGAAGCACTTGATTCTCCTGAATTTTTGAACCTTAAAAATATTGTGGTTTGCGGTGTGATGGGAATGGCTACTTTTACCGAAGATATAGATCGTGTACGAAACGAATTCAGAAACCTGAAAACAATTTTTGATTCCCTTAAAATGAAGTATTTTCAGGATAAACCCGAATTTTGTGAAATATCGATGGGAATGTCAGACGATTACCGAATTGCCGTTGAAGAGGGCAGTACAATTGTTCGGATTGGCAGTAAAATTTTTGGAGAAAGAATTTATCAGCATTAATAATATAAAACCAAGTGTTATGGGAAACCTGGAAACAACATATTTAGGATTAAAATTGAAAAACCCGCTGGTGGCAGCCAGCTCAGGGCTTACCGGTTCAATTGAAAAATTAAAGGAACTTGAAAATGCAGGAATCGCAGCCGTGGTTCTGAAATCGATTTTTGAGGAACAGATTCTGGGAGAGGTTTCTCACATGATTTCCAGCAGAGCTGATAATGCTGATTATCCGGAAGCTGAAGATTATATAAAATATTACCTGCGCGACAATTCGCTGCGAAAACATATTGAACTGATTGAAACTGCCAAAAAGGAACTCACCATTCCTGTAATTGCCAGTATCAATTGCGTTTCAGCCAATGAATGGACTTCGATTGCAAAGGAATTTGAAAAAGCCGGTGCGGACGCATTGGAACTAAACATTTTCTATGTTCCCAACGACAGGAACGAACGTCCGGGTATGGTGGAACAACTCTACCTCGATGTTTTGCAGCAGGTGAAAAACGAGGTGAATTTACCGGTGGCTGTGAAATTTGGCCTTTACCACAGTAATATTGTGGGGATGGCCGATAAGCTGAAAGGTGGCGGGGCTAAAGGAGTTGTGATGTTCAACCGGTTTTATGAACCCGATATAAATATTGAAACGCTTGAACTCACAGCCTCCGAAATTTTCAGCAATCCTTCTGATATAAGGCGTACTTTGCGATGGACCGGGTTGGTTTCTTCTTCGGTTACCGGGCTCGAAATTGCTGCCTCAACCGGTATTCATGACAGTGCTGCTGTGGTTAAATTTTTGTTGGCCGGTGCACAGGTTGCCCAGCTTTGTTCCACCATTTATCTGAATGGCGTTAAAGTAATCCCCGAAATTCTGAATGGAATTTCAGAGTTTATGAAAAAATGGAATTTTAAGCGGATTGAAGATTTCAGGGGAAGGCTTTCCTACAAAAACATTCCCGACCCGATGTTGTACGAACGCTCACAGTTTATGAAATATTACTCTAACAGGGAGTAGTTTTCATTTTGTATTTGCCTGGTTTTCTGATTTGACCCCAAACGCGGGAACCGTTTTATTTTCATTTTGTGATAATGCATTGGTAACATTTACCGGTGTTAAAAAAGATGAAAAATGGTTAAGTTTTAGTTTTTAACACAACAAAACTATGGTTTTTACCGTATGAAAGAGTGTTATGAAAGCAAAAGCAGATAGTGAATTCAGGCTTTTCGGGAATGCAAATTCTGGTGAGAACGCAACGGTTTTCAGCAATCGGTTTAGATTGAATTTACAGGGGAATCAAGGTTTTATTGTTCCCTGGCAAATGGCTGAAAAAAAGTGTACCGAAAAGTTAGGGGAAAGGGTCCGTGGTTAAAGTCACTTTTGATGATTCATTTGTTTGAGGGAGAAAAGTCCGGCCAGGAAGCCGGACTTTTTTTATGGATACATCCTGGTTTATTCAAGTTTTTTTTCTATTTCGGTCAGAAAATACCTTTTCTGCTCGTTGGCAGCCGGTAATGCTGCTGTAATTTTCAGTTTCGAAACACGAATGATTTCTTCTCCGGGAAGATATTCCAGATTGTCGATTAACGTAAAAGCCTCAAAAGCCACTTCCCACTCCTGCTCAATTACAATATCAATAAATACCGGGAGGAAATTACTGAAATCAAGGCCATTCTGCCAGCAGGCTGCAATGAGTTTTTTTCTGATGGGTTTATATTTTTCATCTTCAATTGCGCGCATAAAAGTATTGACCGATTCTCTGTTTTTTACCGAACCGATCAGTTTCGTTATCTCAGCTTCCACCTCATGTTCCGGCATTGAATTCAGCATATCGAAAAGCAGCGGCAGGTAAAACCTGTTGCCGGTTTCGCTGATTTTTTCAAGAGCGATCTTAACTACTTCAATGTCTTCCGAAATAAGCGCCTTGCGTAATTTTTCGTTTATATTTTCCTGTTTCATTATTGATGTCATCTTTATTTTTTGCAGAACAAGCCACAATAACCTGCTGCCAGGTTTTTTTGTTCAATTTCCCGTTTTACTTTGTTGATGGATACAAAAGTTTGTCACCTGTATTTTCAATCACCTCTTTTTTCCATTCATCCGGATATCCGGGGAATGATGGAGAACGTGGATATCCCCACGGATTACGCAGAAATTCTCCGTCCTTCTCCTGTTTTACATTTCCGTCGAGGAATTTCACCAGTAAAAAATCCCCGAGTTCTTTCCAGCGTTGAACAACATAATCGCCGGTATTACACGAATAGTCGGTGATAAATTCGCGGGCCAGTGTTGAGTCTGATTCCCAGAGTTTTAGTGCGGCAGCATCAACTGCCGGTGTGTATTTTGCAAATTTTGTTTCCAGTTCGCTTTGCACTTTCTGAACATCGGGCATTACACGGTTGTAAAAAAGATAGGCAAAATGTGCCACACGGTTAAAAACCCAAAAAGCAGCGTCGTCTTTGTATGTCACAATATCACCGTATCCTTCACTCCAGGTTTTGGGTACGCGGTTAATTCCACAGTAAAATGGAACATAAACAGTGGTGCCGGCATCGTCAACGCCAAACCAGTTAATGCCGCCAATCGGGTCGGGCAGCCAGTTCCGCATTTGTGCAATAAACGAAAACCCGGTTTGCTGGGTTTGTGTAGCCCGTTCGTTAAAATACTCTTTTCCGTTGTATTGCCAGGTAAGGCCACGCCAGCGATAAGGCAATCCGAAAGGACCGGCACCGGCATCTTTTGTCATATCCAGCACGGTTCCCTGTAAATGATTTCGTTTGGCATTCATCAAATCCTGAGGTGTCAGTTTTTTGTTGGGTTTCACATATAAAGGCATTCTTTTGCCTGTATTTTTGCCGGTTGCATAATCCCAGTGTTCGTCCATTCCATCGGCAAACTCATCAAAAAAGCACCAAACCCTGATTTCGCAAAAGCGGGCAGCATCAAAAGTTAAAGGGGCATAAACATCGCTGAAACTGAATTCATTGTCGCTTCCGGTGAAATATTTTTTCTCGCGTGCAAACGATACAACATCTAGAGCATAAACAACTTCAACCTCAGGATTAAAAATATTGTCCAGGTTTTTACTGCTGATACATTTTTCAGCATTTTCGAACGGAATTGTTGTAATTCGCGCATGGTTTGCATGGGCCGAAATATAACCATCGGGAATTCTGACTGCCACCCAAACCGCTCCTTTTTTGCTATTGGTTTTTTCTTTGGTCTTTTTATCAACCTGCCATTCGGTGCCTTTGCCGATGATTTCCATGATCCAGACTTCGTTTTTATCGGCAATCGAAAACGATTCACCCGAGCTTGCATATCCATATTTATCAACCAGTTCGGCAATAACTTTGATGGCTTCGCGGGCTGTTTTTGCACGTTGAAGTGCAATAAACATCAGGGCTGCATAATCCATAATTCCGGTTGTGTCCACCAATTCACTGCGCCCGCCAAAAGTGGTTTCGCCCAGGGCAAGCTGGTGTTCATTCATAAAACCAATGGTTTGATAAGTATATTCAACCTGCGGGATTTGACCCAGTGGTTTTGCAGTTCCGCGATCGTATATGGTAACCATACTGCCGGCAGGCCAGTGACGGGCCGGGCTGTAATACAACTCCCCATATCGGATGTGCGAGTCAGCAGCATACGAAATCATGGTTGAACCATCAGCCGATGCTCCTTTTGTCACAAGAAAATTAGTACACGCCAAAATCAATCCTGGCATTATAAACAGGTTCAGGAAAAACACAGAAATGATAATTCTTTTCATGATCAAGTGGTTTGAAAAATTGTAAACAATTAAATCAGTTTTGGCGCGAGTGCCTGGCCGGTATAAGATTCTTTTACTTTGACAAGATTTTCGGGAAGGCCCTCGAAAACAAGATTTCCGCCTTTGTCGCCACCTTCAGGGCCCAGATCAATAATCCAGTCGGCTGATTTGATGATTTCAAGGTTGTGTTCGATGATGATGATGGAATGGCCTCTTGCAATCAGCGCGTTAAACGAATCCAGCAATTTGCTGATGTCGTGAAAATGCAGGCCGGTGGTAGGTTCATCAAAAACAAACAGGGTGGGGGCGTCTTTTTCCAAAGCCAGAAACGATGCCAGTTTTACGCGCTGACTTTCGCCACCCGAAAGCGTGCTCGACGACTGTCCCAGCCTGATATACCCCAACCCTACATCTTTTAATGGCTGCAGGCGTTTTGTGATTTTCTTTTCGGTCGAACTTTTTCCATGACTGAAAAGTTCAATGGCTTCGTCAACCGTCAGGTTCAGAATATCATCGATATTTTTATCGTGGTATTTAACTTCAAGGATATCTTCCTTAAACCGTTTTCCGTTACAACTTTCGCAAACCAGGAAAACATCGGCCAGAAACTGCATTTCCACTTTAATGGTTCCTTCGCCCTGGCATTCGTCACAACGGCCACCGTCAACATTAAACGAAAAATGGGAAGGTTGTAAACCCAGAATTTTTGCTGCTTGCTGTTCTGAAAAAAGCTTGCGGATTTCGTCGTAAGCTTTCAGGTAAGTTACCGGATTTGAGCGCGACGATTTTCCAATCGGGTTCTGATCGATGTATTCAATGGCTGTCAAAAGATGGTAATCGCCCAGAATTGCATCGTGTTGTCCGGTCCTGTCGCCCATTCCTCCCATCAGTTTGGCCAGGGCAGGAGCCAGGATTTTTGTTACCAGCGACGATTTTCCCGAGCCGCTGACACCGGTAACCACAGTCATAACATTCAGCGGAAATTTTACACGCAGGTTTTTCAGGTTGTTTTCGCGGGCACCCACCACTTCAATAAAGTTGGTCCATTTCCGGCGATGTTTCGGGACTTCAATTTTTTCAACGCCCGAAAGATATTTTGTCGTCAGGCTTTCCGGTTTCTCCGCAAGCTGTGTGTGGTTTCCCTGGAATACCACTTCGCCGCCATGTTGTCCGGCCAGTGGGCCGATGTCAATCAGTTCGTCGGCAGCACGAATAATTTCTTCATCATGTTCAACCACCAGCACTGTGTTTCCAATGCTTTGCAACTGGCGAAGTACTTTAATCAATCGTTGGGAATCGCGTGAATGTAACCCGATACTGGGCTCATCGAGAATATACAATGAGCCGACCAAACTGCTCCCCAGCGAAGTTGCCAGGTTGATTCGTTGAGATTCTCCGCCTGAAAGTGTTGAAGACAAGCGGTTTAAGGTCAGGTATCCAAGTCCGACATCACAAAGAAAACTGAGCCTGTTTTTTATTTCAATTAAAATTCGTTTGGCAAGAATAGTTTCGTGTTGATCAAATTCGAGGGTGTCAAAAAAGTTCCTTAATTCAGAAACCGGCAACAACACGAGTTCGTGCAGCGACTTACCGGCAATTTTTACATAACCGGCTTCTTTTTTCAGCCGGCTGCCTTTACATTCGGGGCAGGTTGTTTTTCCCCGGTATCTCGAAAGCATCACCCTGTACTGAATTTTGTAACTGTTTTCTTCCAGCATTTTGAAAAACTGGTTCAGGCCCTCGAAATACTCGTTGCCGGTCCAGAGCAGAAAGCGTTGTGCTTCGGTTAATTCGTAAAATGGTTTGTGAATCGGAAAATCAAATTTCTTTGCGTTGTAAATCAACTCATTTTTCCATTCGCTCATTTTTTCGCCTTTCCAGCAGGCGATGGCATCCTGGTAAACCGAAAGTGATTTGTTGGGAATTACAAGGTCTTCGTCAATGCCAATCACTTTTCCGTAACCTTCGCAGGTAGGGCAGGCACCAACCGGATTGTTAAAACTGAACATGTGCAAAGTGGGAACCTCAAACTCAATTCCATCGGCCTCAAAACGACTTGAAAAAGTTTTGGCAACCGGATTTTCTTCTGACAATATTTTTACAATACATTCGCCCTGTCCTTCGTAAAATGCAGTTTGCACAGAGTCGGCCATCCTTCCCTGTGTGTCATCATCTTTGCTTACTGAAATACGGTCGATAATGATACTACAGTTTCCGCTGCAATTATAATTTTCCGGGTTCTTCAAAAGATCTTCTATCCTGACAATTTCTTCGTTGATTTGGAGGCGCGAAAATCCTTGCTGTAAAAGTAATTCTGCTTCTTTCAGAATATTACGGCCATTATTCACTTTTAGTGGGGAGGCGATTATTACTTTGGTTCCTTCTGCAAAACCATTTATAAAATCGAGGACATCCGAAACACTTTCCCTTTTTACCTCTTCGCCCGAAACAGGGGAAATGGTTTTTCCCACGCGGGCAAATAAAAGTTTCAGGTAATCGTAAATTTCGGTGGAGGTTCCAACTGTTGAGCGGGGGTTTCTTGTATTTACCTTTTGTTCAATAGCAATTGCCGGTGGAATACCTTTAATAAAATCAACTTCGGGTTTGTTGATGCGGCCCAAAAACTGTCGTGCATACGACGACAAGCTTTCAACATACCGACGCTGGCCCTCGGCAAAAAGCGTGTCGAATGCCAGTGACGATTTACCAGATCCTGAAACCCCTGTTACCACAATGAATTTATTCAGAGGTATTTTGAGGCTGATATTCTTTAGATTATGAACCCTGGCGTGGTGAATTTCAATATATTTTGTCTCTTCCTGTACGGTCATAAATCCCGGGTTACAATTATTGAGTTAAAAATTTGTATTTTTCCTTAAAATGTTTCATTTTTACGAGCACAAAATTAGTATTTACTTTAACATCACTTAAAAAAGGTTGCCTATTGAAGAAATTTACTTTGTATTTAAACTTAATTAAATAGAAGGTAATGTCGAAAGAAAATTTTCTGAGCGACAATGAACTCGTTCAGCGATTTATATCAGGTGACCAAAATTCATTAGAGATTCTTATTCACCGTCATAAAAGCAGGGTATTTTCGTATATTCTGCTGATAGTGAGAAATCAGGAACTGGCTGAAGACATTTTCCAGGAAACTTTTATCAAAGTAATCAAATCCCTCAAAAAAGGCAGGTACACTGATAACGGGAAATTTATCTCCTGGGTGTTGCGGATCTCACACAATCTGATTATTGATCATTTCAGAAAAGAGAAACTAAAAGGAACCGTTTCAAACGACAGCATGGAAACAGATCTGTTCAACTCCCCGAAATTTGCTGACGAAACAGTTGAGGACCAACTGGTTTATTCCCAGATTTTGAGTGAGGTGAAAGACCTTGTGAAAGAATTGCCCGAAGATCAGCAGCAGGTGATTTATATGCGTCATTATCTCGATTTGAGTTTCAAGGAAATTGCTGATCTTACAGATGTAAGCATCAATACTGCGCTCGGAAGAATGCGTTATGCCCTTATAAATCTCAGAAAACTGGTGGAAAAGAAAAACCTGGTTCTGACAAAGTTTTAACGATCGTTAACACAATAAATGCAGACGTATAGGCGTTTTCAAATAAAATGAAAGTGAAAATGCCTATGAGGAAAAATTCTACCTTGATTTACATTGTTAATCGATTTCAGGAGAAAAAATTGCAAGTTGAAACCAGTATTAATGATGCAGGTTTTTGGGATGGGGAACCATTAAAAACACCATCGCAGAAAACAATCGATCATATTTTAAACTTTTCGCGCAGTTACGATGTGAAAAAAACAAAAAGTGCGGGATTTGTTGAAATGAATCTGAATTGAAGAAAAAGGGAAGTAAACGGTTACTTCCCTTTTTCTTTTGCGTTCATCAGGTTTAAACGAAGAACAATATAACCAAAAGACCCGGTAATTACAGATCCGATAAGAATGCCCATTTTAGCGGAGTCGATTAGAGACTGATCTGTAAATGCCAGATTATTAATAAAGAGCGACATGGTAAATCCGAGGCCGCCAAGTATCGAAATCCCGGCCAACATTTTAAGATTCACATTTTGTGGCATTTCCGAAA
The DNA here is from genome assembly GCA_029265875.1 of Prolixibacteraceae bacterium. Lineage (GTDB taxonomy): Bacteria > Bacteroidota > Bacteroidia > Bacteroidales > Prolixibacteraceae > Draconibacterium. The sequence goes on along the minus strand of JAJUGS010000037.1, from coordinate 12,584 downwards.
TTTTAAATTTTACCGATAAATAGGAAAATGTAAAAATCCCGATCGCATTTCCCAATATCATACTCAATGCGATGTTGGAAGTAAGATTAAAGTTAAAATCGTTACTAAAGCTGAAAACCACGCCTGCATTGGCAAATGCAAAAAGTGGCATTATCAGGTACGAAACCCAGCCATGCAGCGAATGTTCAAGGTATTGAAGCGGTGCCGCTGTCTTTTCCGAAACTTCCTGTATATCGTCAATAGCAGAAAGCTGATCTTTTGTTAAAAGCAGTTTGTCTTTTTGTCGGTTGCAATCGTTCTCAAAAATACTGAGCGATTCTTTCACCTCGTTGATAAAAATGGCGGTTTTTGTCTTGCGCCGAAGCGGTATTGTAAAAGCCAGCAATACGCCGGCAATTGTGGCATGAATCCCTGATTTTAAAAACAGAACCCAAACAATCAGTCCAATGGTAAAAAACAAATATTTCGAATAGTAACCTTTCCAGGTGAGAATAAACAGAAATACAACCAACAAAAGGGCAATTCCCAAATAATTCCAGGCAATATTGGTGCTATAGAAAAAAGCAATTACAAGCACTGCTCCAAGGTCGTCGATAATGGCAAAGGCCATCAGAAAAACCTTCAAACCCGCCGGGACTCTTTTACCAAGAAGCTGCAAAATTCCCAGCGTAAAAGCAATATCGGCTGCAATCGGGATTCCCCAACCTGCAGCTCCGGGTTTTCCATAATTTAAAAAAGTAAAAATAACAGCCGGGAAAATCATTCCACCAATGGCAGCAAACATAGGGAGCGAGGCTTTTTTAAAATCATTCAGTTCTCCGGCAATCAGTTCGCGTTTTATTTCAAGACCAATGAGAAAGAAAAAAATCACCATCAACCCATCGTTGATCCATTTGATAACTGGTTTTGAAAGTTCAAGCCCCGGGATGCTGATGGTAATCTGGTTTTTCCAGAATCCGAGAAACTGTTCGCCAATCCCGCTGTTCGCCAATATTAATGCAAGAATTGTTGCTGTAAATAGCACGATGCTGGATGAGGTTTCGAGCTTAATAAACTTATTTATTGGTTCTTTAATAAAATTCATACTGTGGTTTTTTATAAACAACCCAATTTATGATTTTTTGTTCAACCTTTTTTCGTATTGGTATTCGCGATTTTATGTTGAAAAACATATTGCATGTTTCAAACAGATAATTTATATTTGTGATATTAAAATAATATCATAATACTAAAAAATTAATGTCATGGAAAAACAGTATTCAGGATTTTCGGGTTATTTGTTTCTGCTGATTGAATTGATCCTTATGGCTTTTGCAGTATTCGGTTTTATCACTGGAATGTTTGTGGCCGCAGCAATTGCAGTTGTTTTCTTTTTTGTAATTGCAATTGGTTTTACGGTTGTCGATCCAAACCAAAGTTGTGTGATGATTCTTTTCGGTGCTTACAAAGGGACTATTAAAACCAATGGTTTCTATTGGGTGAACCCGTTTTTTGTGCGGAAAAAGATTTCGCTCAGGGCACGCAATTTCGACAGCGAAACCATCAAAGTGAATGACAAGCTGGGAAACCCGATTATGATCGGTCTTGTGCTTGTGTGGAAAGTGGACGACACTTTTAAAGCAGCTTTCGGTGTTGATGAATTTGAACATTTTGTGGTGGTGCAAAGCGAGGCCGCTTTGAGAAAACTCGCCGGAATGTATCCTTACGACAACATAGAGGATGAAAAAGCCAAACTTACCCTGCGCGAAAGTACAGAAGAAGTAAACGATCAGTTGGAAGCTGAAATAAAAGAACGCCTTGATATTGCTGGTATTCAGGTAATTGAAGCAAGGATTAACCACATCGCGTATGCACAGGAGATTGCCCAGGCCATGTTAAAACGCCAGCAGGCAACAGCTATCGTAGCTGCGCGCTACAAAATTGTGGAAGGTGCGGTAAGCATGGTTGAAATGGCGCTCGACGAATTAAGCAAAAAGAAAATTGTAGAACTCGATGAAGAAAGAAAAGCTACCATGGTCAGCAACCTGATGGTGGTTTTGTGTGGCGATAAAGATGCAACGCCCGTGGTGAATACAGGTACATTGTATTAGAAATGGAAAAAATTCTTTTTCAGGAAGAACAGAAAAATAATCAACATTGGATGATTATTATCCTGCTGGTTTCGATGTTTGCGGCAATTACACCCTTTGTTTATGGCATTTATTCTCAGGAGGTACTGCATGTTCCTTTTGGCGACAAACCGGCCAGTACAGGTACCTTGGTGGCAATTGGACTGGGCGTGATTGCGCTGGTTGGCGCTGCCAATTATCTGATCATAAAAATGACCCTGAAAGTAAAAATTACCAGCGATGCATTGTGGGTGAGTTTTCCACCGCTAATCAGAAGATGGAGGAAATTCACTCCATCCATGATTGAAAGATATGAGTTCAGGACCTACAATGCGCACCGCGAATTTGGCGGCCACGGAATAAAAAAAAGACCCCGAAAAGGTTCAGCCTACACAATTTCGGGGAAAGAAGGTTTGCAATTGTATTTTACAAACGGAAAAAAACTGCTGATTGGAACACAACGAAAACAGGCATTTGAATATGCCTTGAAAAAACTGATGGAAACGGAAAAAAGAAGTTATGACTAAGAAGAAAACGTTTGTCCTCAGAATTAATCCTGAAATGCTCGATGCGGTTGAAAAATGGGCTGCCGACGATTTCAGGAGTATAAACGGCCAGTTGGAGTGGATTATCAGTAATGCACTTAAAAACTCCAAACGGTTGAAAATAAATGATGTACAAAATAATTCAGAACCAGAATAAATGATTCACTCATGGAAAAAAGAAGTTATACATGTGCCAAATGTGGTTATCACAAAGCCGAAACAGATCAAATCAGGACTACAGGTTCAGGTTTTACCCGGTATTTCAATATTCAAAACCGCCGGTTTTTGGCAGTTTCGTGTGCAAAATGTGGATATACAGAATTTTACAAAGAGGGAAAATCTACCGGCGCAAGCAATATCCTTGATTTTGTAACCGGTTGACTTTTCTGCGTATTATTTGGAATATAGGTTAAATAACTGCTGACCTTTAAAAAAATTGAAATATGGAAAAGATTCTTTCGCTTCATTGCATTACGCTCAGGATGACATTATTTACGATATGAATCTTCTCCACAAACCAACAACCCAAAGTCATCGTCATTCCGGGCAAAGCGAGGAATCTTACACAAAATTTAGAGAACACTATTGAGTTTTAACTACAATTAAACAATGGTCAATCCCGGACCAGCATAAACAGATGTTGGTTCCGGGATTTCTTTTTTCTTCTTTTTCCCTGGTTTCGAAATTTAGTGTACTTTAATCGCCTGAACCAATTAGAATCTGATAATGAGCAAGAACAACAGATTTTTCATAAGCTGTCTTCAAAAACTTTCATTCATTTCCATTTTGTTTTTCCCTGTTTCTGTACTTTTTTCTCAGCAAACTATCGAAGCAATCCATTTCGCTACAGGTAAACCAGTTCAGGTTAAAATTGAAAATGGGGAAATTGCATCGGTGATGGAAATTCAGAAACTGAAAAATGCAGACAAGGCTTTTTTTATAGCACCCGGTTTTTTTGACAACCAGGTAAACGGATTTGCCGGGGTTTCGTTTGCATTTGGGGAAAGTGACCTGACACCTGAAGGAATTGAAAAAGCCACTCGTGAGTTGTGGAAATTTGGTGTAACCACTTATTTGCCAACGCTTACTACCAACAGCCGCGAAGTTTTGGAAAAGAATTTTTCCCTGCTGGCCAAAGCAGTTAACGATCCGCAGCTCCTGGGTTCAATTCCGGGTTTTCACCTTGAAGGTCCCTATATCAATCCTGCTGATGGTTTCAGGGGGGCACACCCGAAACAGTTTGTACGATTGCCCGATTGGGACGAATTTCAGGCGTTAAACAAGGCTGCCGGAGGAAAAATTCTGCAGGTTACACTGGCACCCGAGGTGGAAGGAGCACAGGAGTTTATCAAAAAGTGTCGCGAAAACAGTGTTATTGTGGCTGCAGGTCATCATAACGCGAACCGGGAGCAACTGGACGAAGCCGTACAAAATGGAGTTAGGATTGCAACCCACCTCGGAAATGGTTGTGCCAACCTGATCAACCGGCACAACAACCCGCTCTGGCCGCAACTGTCAAACGACAGTCTTTGGATCAGCATAATTTGTGATGGTTTTCATCTTTTGCCCGAAGAAATCAGGGTATTTTACAAAACAAAAGGAGTGGCTAAAACCATCATCACTTCCGATGTTACAAGTTATGCAGCCCTTCCGCCGGGAGTTTACAAAACGCAAACCGGCGAAACCATCGAACTCACCAAAGAAGGCAAATTACATTACCCCGAACAACAGGTTTTGTATGGTTCAGCATCGCCAATTACCAAAGGAGTGGGAAATATGATGAAAGTTACGGGCTGTTCGCTGGCCGATGCTATTCAAATGGCAAGTACAAACCCGGCAAAACTTTACAACCTGAATGACCGCGGAGCTCTGGAAGTTGGCAAACGTGCCGATCTGATTCTTTTTACATTGGATGATTTTGTAATTGATATTCAGAAAACCTTTGTAAACGGGGAGTTGGTGTACCAAAATAATAAGTAAATTAACAAAAGGACAAAAAGCAAAAATCAAACAATTACCAATATTTCAAATGTTTAATATTCAAACGTTTAAATAAATTTGAAATCATGAATGAAAACGTGCAAAAACCAATTTATGATTTGGAAGAAAGAACATTTCAGTTTGCCAGGAAAGTGAGGTTGTGGGTAAAAAAAATCCCAAAAACAATTGAGAATGTTGAAGATTTATAGCAACTGATTAAAGCGTCAGGTTCTGTTGGCGCCAATTATATTGAAGCGAATGAAGCATTGAGCAAGAAAGATTTTGCAATGCGAATCAGAATCTCAAGGAAAGAAGCAAAGGAAAGTGCATTTTGGATTCGATTAATACTGGAAACTAATGAAGATCTGCCTGAAAATGAAACAGGCAAATATCTTTATCAGGAAGTAATCGAACTAAAAAAAATACTATCATCAATAGAATTGAAGTCGAAATAAATTCAATCTTCTTTGGTTTATTTAGAAATCAGAGAAATATGGATACGTCGGAATTTTATTGTTTTAATGTTTGTGATTTATAATCTTCAATATTTGGAATTTCTTTGTTATTTGTTTTTTGGATTTTGAAATTTAACCTAATTTGTATGCCAAATCCTTTTTTAAAGAAAATTACCATCGCCCTGGCAGCAGTTGGTCCGGGTTTGTTTCTTATCGGTTACAATATCGGGACCGGAAGTGTTACAACCATGGCAAAATCGGGTGCACAATACGGAATGTCGTTATTCTGGGCGCTTGTACTTTCGTGTGTTTTTACATTTATCCTGATGGTGGCTTATGGCAAACTTACCCTGGTAACAGGCCGGACGGCACTTTTCAATATAAAAGCTGAATTTAAACAGGGTTGGCTGCTGGCGCTTTATATTCTGGCAGCACTGGTTATTGGCGAATTGCTGGCATTGATTGGTGTGATGGGAATTGTAGCGGATCTTTTGCAGGAAGGAATCAGGATGATTACCGGAGGAACTACTGTTTCAACTTTCTGGATTATTCTTGTTTTGTCGGTCTTTTTATATGTTTTGCTTTGGTTGGGGGGTTACAAACAATTTGAAAAAGTGCTGACGGTTTTTGTGGTGTTGATGGGAGTGAGTTTTATAGTGGTATTTTTTATGCTGAAACCCGATTTCACAGAAATTGTGAAGGGAATGGTTCCAACAGTTCCCGACGAACCCGGCGCTTTGGGATTAATTGCTGCCATGGCCGGGACCACCTGTTCGGCTGCGGTTTTTATCATGCGCAGCGTGGTGGTTGCCGAAAAAGGCTGGGGAGTCAATGATTTGAAAACAGAAAAAAAAGATGCTTTTGTGTCAGCTTTTGTAATGTTGTTACTCAGCGGGATTATCATGGCGGTTTCTGCCGGAACGCTGCATGTAATGGGGCTTCGGCTGAACAATACAGTTGAAATGATCTCATTATTCGAACCACTTGGCGGGAAATTGGCCGCTCTGATTCTGATTGTGGGAATCACCGGGGCCGGGCTGTCAACAGTATTTCCAATCGTTTTGATTGCTCCCTGGCTGATTTCCGATTATACCGGCAAACCACGCAACCTGAAAACACCAATGTACCGCTGGATGATTTTAGGCGGACTTTTATTTGCATTTGGTTCGGTGTTTCTGAAACAACAACCACCGGCGCTGATGATTTTTTCACAGGCATTTCAGGCCTGCATTCTGCCGGCGGTGGCAATTCCGGCGCTGATATTATTAAACAGAAAAAAACTGCTTGGAAATCACAGGGCAAACTGGAAATTGAATCTCGGAATAATAGCGGTTATTCTGTTTTCATTTCTGACTACCTATTATGCAATTGTCGATTTATTCTGATATTTTTGGGAAAAGGTTCTTCAATCACAATAAATTAAACTAAACCGTCATGAAACCCGGCTTATTATTTTTTCTGTTTTTGATTTTTTCATTAACACTTTGTGCCCAGGATAAAAAAGGAAAGTTCTTCGTCGAAACCGGTGTAAAAGTTTTTGGTGGAGGTGATTATCAGAACTTTGTTGGAAAAACCGGAATTTCATTTAATCATTCAACAAGGTATTGGAAGTTTCTGGAGCCAGATGATTTCGGTTCTGATTCTTATAAGAGTTTTTCGTTCTCATTGGCGCCCCGGATAGGTTATTTCTTAACTGAAAATATTAGTGGAGGTCTTGATCTTCAATATTTTTACTGCAATGAATTAACGAAATTTTACGATTACTTCAATAACTATTGGATTACAACAGGTGGTATTTTTATAAGATATTACTTTTTAAAAGCCAGAATATCTCCTTTTGTTGAAACAAGGGCTGGATTAGGTATTTCAAGAGGTGAAGAAAATGATCAATATTCATCTGGAGGGGCAAAATATTCCACCATCGAATACCAAAACTTATTATACTATGCTTTTAGTAGTGGTATAGCTTTTAATGTTAATAAAAATTTCAAGCTTAATCTTTCTGTAATTGGTCAAAATACGATTGAGAAATTTAGTGATAAAAGTAATTTTAGTACTGACACATATAAAGTTTCTAATTGGGAAGTTGGCCCAATGATTTCAGTAAATTATTTTTTTAAGGGAAAAACAAAAACCCAAAACTAGCGAACATTCCAATTTTAAAAGAAAATGAATTATGGAAATAATCATTTCAGCAACAAAGCAGGAGCTTGGTAAACAGGCAGCCCAAAAAGGCGCTGAATTTATCAGAAAAGCCATTGCCGAAAGGGGAGAAGCCAATATCATTGTGGCCACCGGTGCTTCACAGTTCGAAATGCTTTCTGAACTGGTGAAGGAAAATATCGATTGGAGTGTGGTAACCGGGTTTCATCTCGATGAATACATCGGGGTTGATGAAACACACCCGGCATCGTTCCGCAAATACCTGAAAGAAAGGTTTGTGTCGCTGGTTCCGGTTAAGGAATTTCATTACGTAAACGGAAATGGGGCGGAAAAAGAATGCAAAAGGCTGGGTGAGATGATCAGCAAACACCCGATTGACGTGGCTTTTGTGGGGATTGGAGAAAATGGGCACCTGGCTTTTAACGACCCGCCTGCCGATTTTGAAACCGAAGAGCCTTACATCGTAGTTAATCTCGATGAAAATTGCCGCAAACAGCAGCTTGGCGAAGGCTGGTTCGCCACTTTCGACGATGTTCCGAAACAGGCCATCAGTATGTCGGTTCGCCAGATTATGAAATCGAAACACATTATTTGCAGCGTGCCCGACGAACGGAAAGCTGATGCGGTAAGAAATACAATTGTAAGTAATATCACGCCAATGGTGCCAGCTTCGGTTCTTCAGGAACATCCTTCAACATGGTTGTTTCTTGACATAGCTTCGGCATCGAGACTTTAAACTGCTTTTTTGTCCCGGAGCAGAATGAATTTCACGGGCTATCTGATTATTATCATTCAGAATATTACAAGTTCATTTGCCTTTAACTTTTCTTTAAATTCCGTTTCATTTGACATATAATCATCTGGCAGATGGTAAATTGCTTTAATTTTGATTTGCTTTTTTAATGAATAAAAAATAAAAATCAATATTTATGACAATCAGTGCTTTACAAAAAGAAAGGGCTAAATACCAGCCAAAACTGCCAAAATCGTTGCGTGGCGCCATAAAAATGGTTGAAGGTGCCAAAACCGAATCGGTTGCCGACCAGGCAGAAATTGCCAAACTGTTTCCGAATACTTACGGAATGCCGGTGATTAACTTTGTTGAAGGAACAGAGGAAAAGAAACATAACCCTGTAAACGTGGGAGTTATTCTGTCGGGTGGCCAGGCACCGGGCGGGCACAACGTGATTTCCGGTATTTTTGATGGTATCAAACGCATACATCCCGATAGCAAATTGTTTGGTTTTCTGGGTGGCCCGGGCGGTTTGGTAAAACACGAATACATTGAACTGACAGCCGAAATTGTGGATGAATACCGCAATACCGGTGGTTTCGATATTATTGGTTCAGGACGTACAAAACTCGAGGAAGAAGATCAATTTGAAAAAGGGCTTGAAATTGCCAAAGATCTCGGTTTGAATGCTTTGGTGATTATTGGTGGAGACGATTCAAACACGAACGCCTGTGTGCTGGCTGAATATTATGCCGCAAAAAATGCAGGTGTTCAGGTAATTGGCTGCCCGAAAACCATTGATGGCGACCTGAAAAACGAGATGATTGAAACATCTTTTGGGTTCGATACTGCCACAAAGGTTTACTCTGAGTTGATTGGTAATATCCAGCGCGACGCCAATTCAGCCAAAAAATATTGGCATTTTATTAAGTTAATGGGCCGTTCGGCTTCTCATATCGGGTTGGAATGTGCACTGAAAACCCAGCCAAATATCTGTCTCATATCTGAAGAAGTTGCCAAAAAGAAGGAAACCCTGGCAGAAATTGTGGATTATATGGCTGAAGTGGTTGCCAACAGGGCAGAACGAGGCGATAATTTTGGAGTTGCATTGATTCCGGAAGGTTTGGTTGAGTTTGTGCCGGAAATGAAAAAACTCATCAGCGAACTCAACGATTTGCTGGCTGAAGGAACAAAAACCGCTGAAATCTTCCAGAATGTCAAGAAAAGTTACCGGCTCGAGTGGGTGGCTGAAAAAATCTCACACGAGTCAGCAACTGTTTTTAAATCACTGCCTGCCGGAATTGCCAATCAGTTAACGCTTGACCGTGATCCGCACGGAAACGTACAGGTATCGCTGATTGAAACCGAAAAACTGTTGGGCGAAATGGTAAAAGCCAGGCTCGACGAAATGAAAAAAGAAGGAAAATATGTTGGGAAATTTGGTGTTCAGTACCATTTCTTTGGTTATGAAGGACGTTGTGCCGCCCCATCGAATTTCGATGCCGACTATTGCTACTCGTTGGGCTATACAGCCGCTGTTCTGGTTGCTTCCGGAAAAACAGGCTATATGTCTTCGGTCCGCAATCTTACCGCACCTGCTCATGAGTGGATTGCAGGTGGCGTTCCGATTACCATGATGATGAACATGGAAAAACGTCATGGCCATATGAAACCGGTTATTCAGAAAGCACTTGTTAAACTGGATGGCGCACCATTTAAATATTTCCTTTCGAAAAGAGGGGAGTGGGCTTACAAAACCGACTATGTTTACCCGGGCCCTATCCAGTATTTTGGTCCTACAGAAGTTTGCGACCAGCCAACCGAAACATTAAAACTCGAAAAAGCTTAATATTTCACCATGACAATAAGGGAGCCGCAGTTGTAAAGTTGCGGCTCTTTTTTTTCATGAATGTATTTCTTTGCCAGTTTTTGACACTTTGCTTGAAACATTCTGAAACAGACCTTAAACTGAAGGCTTTTGGGATTTGGGGACATGGGTGCGGATTTAAATCAGACAATTCATAAAATTACTGATGTTTTTGTCAAATTATTGTTATTGTTTTAACCTGCCTGATTCTATTTTAGCCGACATCTGGTAAGCGGAAAAATATTGAAAACGCAAGCCGGATATTATTTTAAAAAATAAGCAATTTATGAAACTGGAAGATAAAAAGTTTTATCCCTGGCTGGTAGTAATTTTATTGTGGTTTGTGGCATTGCTCAACTATCTCGACAGGCAAATGCTCTCGACCATGAAACCATCGATGATGATGGATATTGCCGAACTGGCAAAAGCCGAGAACTTTGGACGTTTGATGGCCATTTTCCTTTGGATTTATGCGTTTATGAGTCCCGTTTCGGGCGTGATTGCCGATCGGTTGAACCGCAAATGGCTGATTGTGGGCAGTTTGTTTGTGTGGTCGGCAGTTACTTTGGCAATGGGATATGCCACCACGTTTAACCAATTGTATGTTTTACGTGCGATTATGGGTGTGAGCGAAGCTTTTTACATGCCGGCCGGTCTGGCTTTGATTGCCGATTATCACCAGGGGAAAACACGGTCGATGGCCATTGGTATTCATATTACCGGGGTTTACCTGGGGCAGGCTTTTGGCGGTTTTGGAGCTACAATTGCCAGCCATTTCTCCTGGCAGTTCACCTTTCATTTTTTTGGTTTGATAGGCGTGATTTACAGTTTGGTTTTAATCCTGTTTATCAGGGAAAAGAAATCATATGCGATCGATACAAGTGAGAAAACATCGGTCAAAATGGAGTTGGCCAATATTTATAAAGGGTTGGCCCTGCTTTTCGGGAATGTGGCATTCTGGGTGATTATCTTCTGGTTTTCGGCTCCGAGTCTGCCGGGCTGGGCGGTAAAAAACTGGTTGCCTACCTTACTCTCCGATGCTTTGCACATGGATATGTCGAAAGCAGGCCCATTGGCTACCATAACCACCGCTATGTCTTCATTTGTGGGAGTGCTGCTGGGCGGCTATATTTCCGACCGGTGGGTACAGAAAAATCTAAAAGGACGTATTTTTACAGCCGCTTCAGGTTTGGTATTGACAATCCCGGCTTTGTTCCTGATCGGTTATGGAAACGGTATTTTTCCCATTCTGGCAGGTGCTGTATTGTTTGGGATGGGGTTCGGAATGTTCGATGTAAACAATATGCCCATTCTTTGCCAGTTTGTTTCGCCCCGGTACAGGGCCAGCGGTTATGGTTTGCTGAATCTGGCTGGCATTTCGGCTGGGGCAGTAATTACGCGTTTTCTGGGTAAATCGGTTGATGGTGGCAGTATTCGGGAAGATTTCGCCATGCTTTCGGTTGTGGTGGTTGTTGCACTTATTTTGCAGCTTACCATTCTGAAACCCAAAACGATCAATAAAACCGACGAGTTATAAAAAGAAAAGCCGGAATGACTCGCAAATCGTTCCGGCTTTTCCCTTCTTTCTTCTTTAAAAATCAGTGGGTTTTGGCATTCTTATCACGGTATTTGCAACACGATGGTAATTCGTTGTACACTTCGTCGGCTGCTTTGTGCTTCGGCGTATCGTGACCTGCTTTTGCAACAGCGATTTCAATGTTATCGACATTGGTTTTTGTATCATCAAATGTTACTTTCAGCTTTTTAGTGGTTTTGTCCCAATCAGCTTTCGAAACCCCATCAACGGTGAGCGCGGCTTTTTCGATACGGGCTTCGCACATGCCGCAATTCCCTTTTACAACAATTTTTTCGGTTTTACCAGCAGCAAATACAGTGGTCAATCCTAACCCGACAATTATGACAGTTAAAAAAATCTTTGTCTTCATATCCTAATTAATTTAAGTTCTACATTTTTTCTGTTCCTCAATTTTAAAACAAACATGTAAGGAAATGTTCTTAAAAATGAAAAAAATCTTACTAAATAACAAAAATGCCTATTGACTCAAATGAGTTTTAATTGATAAACTGCAGGTAATTTTTGTTAAGCTAAAGTAAATAGCTCAAAATCATCAATAATTGTGAATAAAATACAAACAAGTATTTTATTCGTTTGTTATTAAACCGAAATCAGTTCTGAATTTTTTTTGAATTGAATTCAGTTTCAGGAAACTAATTTTAAAATCTGATACTATGAAAGCAGGAGTTCTACTATCAATCTTATTTGTCATTTTAATGTACAATGGTTACGGTAAAGTCTGGAAAGTAACTAATAACTATTACACCTTTGTGCCACAATCAATTACGATTAATGCCGGCGATACGGTGGTTTTTGAAATCAGCAGCGGACACGATGTTGTTGAAGTGAGCCAGCAAACATGGAACAGCAACGGAAATACGCTTCTTTCAGGTGGTTTTAGTTTGCCATATGGCGGCGGAACTTTATTGACAGCCAATCTTGCGGCGGGGACACACTATTATGTTTGCACTCCTCATGCTTACATGGGCATGAAAGCATCGATTATCGTTCAAAATGTTACACCGGTTATTAATAACAAACTTTTTACGGAAGTTTCGGTTTACCCGAACCCGGCAGCAGATGTTATCAACATCAGGATTGCGGGCGATAAAAAGGGCGAAGTTTTCAGTATTGTCAATCTTGCCGGCAAACAGGTT
>JAJUGS010000084.1 GCA_029265875.1 Prolixibacteraceae bacterium | reverse complement strand
CTTCGTGAATATGCCGTAAAATATATCGATCCCGCAAAAATGTACTATGTTGTTGTGGGCGACGCTGCCACCCAGTTAAAAGAATTGGAAAAAGTGGGTTTGGGCGAACCCGTTCTGATTAAAAACTGACTTTCTTTAACTGAAAAACAAAGGACACAGTTTAATAGCTGTGTCCTTTGTTTTTTGGAATATTTTAATGCCATTATTTAGCAACCAGTTTCACCAGTCTTCCTTTTTCTACTCTGTCGGTCAATTCGAGATTGTTCAGCAGTGCCAGTTCTTTAAAACGGGAGTCGGCGATTTTCTGTGCCTTAAAAACTTCCGAGAGCGTCTGGGTTTTCGGCACTTCATAAATCTTTATCCTTTCGGGTTTTACATTCAGTTTAGCCGCATCGGTGAGCTTATCAAATTTTTCCATGGTACCCCTGAAAACAGGCACATAATTCATAAAATCGGCATTGGCTGCTACCCCGTGAAAAGCATAAACCTGACCGTTGTACTGAATAAAATACGAAAGAAATTTAACAACATTCTGCGCACCGGTTTGCTGGTCCTGCGACGTTTGCTGCGAAACAAGCGCCACTGCCGGCAATCCGTTTACCGTGAGCTTTTTGTTTTCAAGAGCTGTCACTTTCATTTCTGTCACAAAACTTTGTGCCGCTTCTTCGGGTGTTTTTTTGTCGGATAACAAAAAAGTCATCATGGCTTTGCCATCTTTGGGCGCCATTTTCACCTGAACCGGTGAGTTTTCGAACTGCCAGCCAGCCGGAACCGGGTATTGAAATTTCATCTCGGGGTGGTAAAAAACGCTGTTTTCCACAAATCCCTGTCGCGGGTCTTCGCCATAAACCAGTCCGTCAATCATTTTCAGGTACTCGTTCCCATTTACTTTCCAGGCATTACCACCCAATTTCTGCTGCCATTCGGCAGTGGTGTTTTTTACTGCGTTATAACGGTCGCCCGGATCAGGGTGAGTTGACAGGAAAGTCGGGACACCACCGTGCGATTCGGCCATCGACATTTTATTCAGCACATTAAAAAAATCGGCCATTTTATTGGCATCGTAACCAATCTTCGATGAGTATTCGACCCCCAGCCGGTCGGCTTCGCGTTCGTTGTCGCGGCTGTATTTCAGAAAAAGCAACTGCATTCCCTGCATGGCATAATCGGCATATTGTGCAAGGTCGGGTGCCACCACCATTCCGCCAATCAGCAGAACCTGTCCAAGCGTTTGCTTGGTTTGTTGGCTCACTGAATGCCGCGCCGTAACATGTCCCATTTCGTGGCCTAAAACGCCCATCAGTTCAGCTTCGTTGTTGAACTGGGCCAGAATTCCGCGGGTGAAATAAATATAACCACCCGGCACTGCAAAGGCATTTACAACCGGCGTGTCGAGAATTTTAAAATGATATTGCAGATGGGGCCGGTGCGATACAGTACCCATTTTATTTCCTTCGGTGGTGATGAAATTCAACAGTTGCGGGCTGTCATAAACACCAAAAGTTGAAAGCACGGTTGGATTGTATTGTGCACCCAGCGCCAGTTCCTGTGCTTCCGACATCAAGACAACCTGTTTTTTGCCCGTAACCGGATTAATGGCGCACGACGGAACAAGAACCAACGCCAGTAAAAAAATTATAGCAGTGAAAAAATTGGCCGATTTCATTTTTCTATGTTTAAAAATTTCATTTCCAAAATTAATCCCTTCTTTTAAAATCTGAAATGTTATTTTCGCACATATTATTGTCACACTATTCAATAAAATCCAAATGAATATCAGGATTCTGAACCTATTTCTCGCACTTCTAATTTCTTTCCAGGTTTTCTCCCAAAAAAAGGAGATGGCTTCCATTACCGAAAACGAACTCCGTGCACACCTTGAATTTATTGCGTCAGACCTGATGCAGGGCCGCGATTTTGACACACCGGTTCCGGGGCTCGAAATTACCGGTGCTTACCTGAAAGCACAATGCCGGGATATGGGACTGAAACCCGGTGCCGAAGTATTCTCGCAAACCGTAAAACTGATCAAAACCAAAGCCGACCTGGAAAATTCGGTTTTGCAGCTGAAAAACAGCGAGGGAGAAGTGATTTTCAGCGGCAACAACATTGTTTCGTTTGGAGGTTCATCAAAAACCGATACGCTGAAATCGGATCTTGTTTTTGGAGGTTTTGGTTATCTGAACAAATCGGGGTACAATGATCTTGACAGCCTTGATCTGAAAGATAAGATGGTATTGATGATGACCGGCACTCCTGACCCCAACGATACCACCCAATCGATGGAGGGAATCAACAAACGCGAAATGGCCAAAATCGGTCCGCTGATGATGTCGGGAGTGAAAACAATTATTCTAACGGTCAATCCCGCTGACCCCGGAAATAAATGGTTTGACCTGATAAAACAATATGCATCAGGAGGTTCGTACAAACCCGAAGGTGATACCGCGAAAGAAATGCCTTTTAATATTCTGTTTGTAGATAATTCCATTGCCGATGCCGTATTAAAAGAAACCGGCAAAACATTGGCGCAAATTCAGCAACAAATTATTGAAACCGGCAAACCTGCCAGCCAGGTAATAAAAAATGCGACGGCTGAAATTATTCTTGCAAAAGAGTCAAAAGTTGTTGACGGCGAAAATATCATCGGGGTCGTGGAAGGGAGCGACCCGAAACTGAAAAATGAATATGTGATCTTGACAGCGCATTACGATCATGTGGGAATTACGCCCGACGGACAGGTTAACAACGGCGCCGACGACAATGGTTCCGGGACTGTTGCGTTGCTGGAAGTGGCCGAAGCTTTTTCGCTTATGAAGAAGAAGCCTGAACGCAGCATTGTTTTTGCCTGGGTTACTGCCGAAGAAAAAGGTTTGTTTGGGTCACGTTATTATACCGAAAACCCGGTTTTCCCGCTCAGTCAGACTGTTGCCAACATCAATCTCGACATGGTGGGTCGTTCGGCACCGGCTGAAAACGGCCCGGTTACCGATGTTGAAAAAAGCCTTGCAGGCCCTGACGGCGTTTATTTTATTACCGGCAACAAGGAAGGCGAACTCCGGAAAATTGGTGTGAAAATCAGCAAAAAATTGAACCTTCTTCCGAGTGATGAACTTTCCGAAGATTTTCTGAATGGCAGTGATTATTATCACTTTCATAAAAACGGGATTCCGGTACTGGGCATTTCAACCGGGCTGCACGAAGATTACCACCACCCCACCGACGAGGTGGCAAAAATCGATTACCACAAAATGAAACGCATTGCCGATCTCACTTTTTGGGTTACACTCGAAATTGCCAACGGGAAAAAACCATTAAAGTAAGTTTATCGGAGAATATTCGTCTATGGACGAATAATTTTAATTTTTTGCAAATATTTTCGTTTATACACGAATTTTTTTATATTTGAATAAAATTATTCGTGTATGGACGAAAAATTGTCATCGGTAGCAAAATACAATTTTTGGGGAAAAGAAGATTTTAACGTTGGCTTCCCCAGAACCGGTTACACCGAAAAAATCAGGGATTTTACAGGCAACAGGCTGATAAAAGTATTAGTGGGGCAACGCCGCACCGGAAAAAGTTACATCCTGCGACAGGTAGCAAAAAATCTTATAAACAGCGGGATAAAACCTGAAAACATCCTGTTTATCAACAAAGAGTTTATTGAATACGATTTTCTTTCCGATTACAATACACTCCATGATTTTATAAAATCGTACCTGGCCGAATTCAAACCAAAAGGGCGCGTCTGTTTTTTTATCGACGAAATTCAGAACATCGATGGATGGGAGCGCCTTGTAAACTCGTATTCACAGGATTACACAGCCGAATACGAATTTTTTATCAGCGGCTCGAACTCAAAAATGATTTCGGCAGAACTCGCCACTTTACTCACAGGCCGATACATCACATTTCCAATATTCCCTTTCAGTTTTAATGAGTATTGCGGCATTACAGGAAGCGAAATATCAAAAACAGCTTATACAGAATACATGCAATCAGGCGGGTTGCCCGAGCTTTTTGTGCTGCCAGGTGCCGAAACAAAACGCAATTATGTGTCGGCCATCAAAGACACTGTTTTGTTGCGCGATATAATTCAGCGGCAAAACATCAGGGAACCGGGACTGCTTGAAGATATTTTTGTTTACCTGGTTAACAATGCTTCGAACCTGATTTCGGTGAGCAATATTTTCAATTATTTCAAAGGACTGGGCCGAAAAACCAGCTACGATATTGTTGCCAATTACACAGCCTATTTACAGGATGCCTTTTTGGTTCACCGTTGTGAACGGTACGACATCCGCGGTAAACAGACCATTGCAGGCAATGTGAAATTTTATACAAACGATCTGGCTTACAAAAACTACCTGTACCCCGGGTTTGGATACGGATTTGGTTATATGCTCGAAAACCTTGTTTATCTGGAACTGCGTCGCGCCGGTTACGAAGTTTACACCGGAAGCATCAGAAACCGAGAGGTTGATTTTATTGCCCGCAAAGCCGACCGGTTACTATACCTGCAATCGGCGTATCTTTTGACCGAACCGGAAACCATTGCACGCGAATTTGGTGCCCTCGAAGAAATTGATGACAATTTTGAAAAAATAGTTGTTACGCTTGACGACTTGGTAATGCCTTCTTACAAAGGGATTAAACATGTACAGGCATGGAAATTGGGGGAGTTATTATAAGGCGGTTAATAGACCCGCCTACAGGAGAAAATAAACTAAATCGTGATTTCCCCTGGAGATATAATTCTGCCTAAAAAGATTTTTAGGGTTCCCTTAACCACTTGAATTCAGCAAGTAAAACCTGTTTTCAGATAATTTTGAAAGCAGGCAACTCCTGCTATAAAACATAAAAAAACTGACCTTTTACATCTTTTATAGTATCATTTTTTATAATTTTATCACACAACCCTGCAAAACGTAGCAGGCCACCAAAACAGTAATTGATGAAATATTTAATCTTCCCGTCTATCAACAAATTTGTGCTTTTTACCTGTTTTTGCATAAGCAGGGACAGGCAATAGATAACGCGTTTTACAACTGTAGTTTTAAAAGTATAAATAGCAAATAGTTATGAAATATAGATTTTTGATGTTCGTCATTTTTTACCTGATTATGCAGAATAATTATGCAAATGAAATAATTCAGGACGAAAATGATTTTGATAGCTACACTGATACAATCAGTGAAGATTCAAATAAACAAGCGTTTTTAACAGCAGGTACAGTTTTTTCTCATTTTACCTCCACTTCAGTAGCAGAGCAACTCGACATGGAAACTCCATTTCTTAGCCCTGGCGGAGAATTAATGATAGGTTATCAATTCCGGAACAAAGTGAGTCTCATAACTGGGCTTTATTATCAATATGGAAATATTGAGTTAGATCATTCCTACTATGGCGACCGGATAATTTTTCAGGAAGCTTCCGCTCCAATTTTAGTCCGGGTTCCACTGTTAAAAAATCAAGGAAACAAATGGATATTAACGACTGGGTTGTATCTGGGTGAGTATTTTAATATCAAAAGGGAAACAAAAGGAGGAAAACTATCCTTCTGATACAAATGAATGGGTTGACCATCACTTAGAAAATTCATCTGGTTTTATCAGCGACGTTTATTTAAGCTTTGGAAGCAATTTTTTCAATCAATTTCCGGTTAATTGCGAATTGTTTGCAAAATTTCGATTGACCGAACAATGGATAAATGACTATGTATCTAAATTTTACTATGGAATAAAAATTAACTATCAATTTTCTTTTTAGGTCCTCTTTCAGACAAATTTTTTAACTAAATCGACAATTTAACTCAACTCAGGCAGAAAATTAAATCGTAGAATGTAAGCAGAATACATAAAAAAACAGCATGGTACGCCCACGCTGTTCTTGTTTTATATTAATTACGAAAGTCTAAGCTTCAATCATTTTCTGGTAATCGGCAGCCGAAAGAAGTTCAGCTACTTCAGCAGCATCCGTCAGTTTTATTTTAATCATCCAGCCTGCATTGTACGGATCTTTGTTCACCAGTTCAGGTTCGTCGGCAAGCGCAGGATTTACTTCCAGAATTTCGCCACCCACCGGCATAAACAAATCCGACACTGTTTTTACCGCTTCAACCGTTCCGAAAGTTTCGCCTTTTGCCAGCGTTTCGCCTTCAGTTTCAATCTCCACAAAAACCACATCTCCCAATTCTCCCTGGGCAAAATCGGTAATACCAACTGTAGCTGTTTCTCCTTCAACAAGAATCCATTCGTGATCCTGTGTGTACTTTAATCCGGCCGGAATATTCATAATTGCAGTTTTTTAAGTTTGCCCAAAATTAATACTTTTTACAAAACCAACCAGTTGACAAGGGTATCCATTTAATGATTTATTACCACAAATTTGTTGTTCGACCCCAAAAAAAAGACGGCATTTTGTATCATTGCAAAAATTTAAAACAATGTTGAACGAAAAAGCCGACCACCTGAAAGAGCTCCCGGAAATTGCCCGCAAACTGGTTGAACAGTTCGCCGAAGAACGTGTTTTTGCCATTTACGGAAAAATGGGTGCCGGGAAAACCACTTTTATTCAGTCGGTTTGCCGCGTACTGGGCTCCGGTGATACAGTAACCAGCCCTACTTTTGCGCTGATTAATGAATACAATACCGAAAAAAACGGGTCGGTTTTTCATTTCGATTTTTACCGCATCAAAAACCTGGAAGAAGTTTTCGACCTCGGTTACGAAGATTACCTGTACAGCGGCAGCTACTGCCTCATCGAATGGCCCGAACTGATTGAACCGTTGCTGCCCGAAAAGGTGGTGAAGGTGAAAATTGAAGTGGAAGAAGATGGTTCAAGAAAAATTTCGGCAGCTATTGAGTAACTTTCTAAAAACATGAAGCTCAACAACTTTAAATATTGGTTTTGAATTTCCGGCATTAACTTGTAACTTCCCGACAGTTTTATACGAATTAAAACCTGATTAAATCACTCAAAAAATGGCAGGCAGGGACAATCCTAAGGAACTGATTTCGAAAAGCATGTTAATGCCGCAGGAAGAAATGCTGGAGGTAAAAAAGCGGGGACAAAAAATAAAAATCGGCATCCCGAATGACTTTTCGAAGGTTGAATACCGTGTCCCGCTCACCCCGCAGGCAGTTGACCTGCTGGTATCGTACGGCCACGAAATCCTGATTGAAACCAATGCCGGAAAGGCTGCCAGTTATTCCGACAAAGCTTACCGCGATGTGGGCGCCCAGATTGTGGAAACCAGCGCCGAGATTTTTCAGTGTGATATTATTTTGCGCATCGCACCTTTCAGTATGGAAGAAATCGACCAGTTGCGCGGAAACCAGGTAATTCTTTCAAGTATGCAACCCCATGCACATTGCCGCGAAACCATACAGCGGATGATGCAGAAAAAAATTACGGCCATTGCTTTTGAATACCTCGAAAACGAAGAGGGTTTTATGCCGTTTGTGCACCAGATGAGCCAGATTGCCGGGGTTACCTCCATTACCATTGCCAGCGAATACCTGAGCAAATCGCGCCAGGGAAAGGGCGTGCTTTTTGGTGAAGTGACCGGTGTAACTCCTGCCGAACTGGTGATTATCGGGACCAGCACTGCCGCCGAATATGCAGCCCGTGCAGCCACCGGCCTGGGAATTTTTGTGAAGATTTTTGATACTTCGGTATACGAACTCAGCCGGATGGAAGAAAAGCTCGGGCGCCGCATTTTTACATCGGTTTTTTACCCTAAAGTGCTCAAAAAAGCGCTTGTTTCAGCCGATGTTGTCATTGGCGCCATGCCTTTCAACTCTGCCCTGAAATTTAAGGTTTCAGAAGACCTTGTAAAACAGATGAAAGAAGGTTCGGTGATTATCGACCTGAATGTGAGCCAGGGTGGCTGTTTTGAAACATCGCAATGCACCGATTTGAACAACCCTACATTTATAAAACATGGAGTAGTGCATTACTGCGTTCCCAACTCACCGGCGCTTGTGGCCCGCACCGCTTCCATTTCGATGAGCAATATCCTGATCCCGGTTCTGCTGGCACTCAGCGAAGAAGGCGGCGTGAACGGTTACATCAAGGTCTCGAAAGGTTTTCGCAAAGGCGTTTATATTTACCAGGGAATCCTCACGAACCACGATATTGGCGCGCTTTTCAATATTCCGTCAAAAGAAATCGAACTGCTATTGGCCATTTTCTGATCAGAAAGAATAACTCACCCCGCCAAAAACGGTGGCACCGGGCATGGTGTAATACCGGTTTACCTGGTAATCCTGCGAAAGCAGGTTTTCGCCACTGGCATACAAATTCAAGCCTTTTAAAAGTTTATAACTGATTTTGGCATTCAGCAAAGTATAACTTTCAAGATTGACAACTGCAGAAGCATCGTTATCCAGATTATTGATTTGCTGAATATTGGCATTCAGTTGCCACTTTTTAAGTTGGTAGGTCGCATTCAGAAACAGGTGGTGTTCCGGTGTTGCATAAACCGGGTTTTCCATGTTGATATAACTGTAGGTGGCGTTCAGTTCCAGATTTTTTGCCGGAGCCGCGTTCACAGCCAGTTCAATACCGGTATTATTCAC
This sequence comes from Prolixibacteraceae bacterium, assembly GCA_029265875.1. Lineage (GTDB taxonomy): Bacteria > Bacteroidota > Bacteroidia > Bacteroidales > Prolixibacteraceae > Draconibacterium. Next base: position 7,069 of record JAJUGS010000084.1, on the reverse strand, counting down.
TTTCCCTGCATTTTGCAATCCCTTCTGCGGAACAGTAATAATCAGGTTGTCGCCATTCAGGTGGTAAACCGTAATCTCAGTATTCATTTTACGGTTGAAAAACCACCGGGAAAGCCCGGTTTCGTAACTGATGATGCTTTCCGGATCGAGCGCCGGATTGGGGCCCCAGAGAAAAAGTTCGCGGATGGTTGGGCTGCGGAAACCTTTTGAAACGGAGCCTTTCCAGGTTGTGCGTTCATTAAAATTCCAGGCAAAACCAGCCGACGGGATCCACTGGTTTCCGTAAATGCTGTGGTTCTGGAATCGAATCCCGGCATTCAGCGTAATTTTTTCAAGAAATGTTTGTTGGACAAAAGTGTAAATTCCGGTTTCATTCACCGCTGTATCGGCAAATACAATTCCCTTTCCATTCATTGCTTTTACATTTTCTGCCATTCCGCCATATTGGTTGAAATCGGCACCGGCAGTAATGGTATTTCCTTTAAAAAGACTGAATGCTTCGTAAAAATTCAAACCAAAATTATCATCGGTTGAATGAAAACCATCGGTGATGTTGTGTTCGCCAAAATTGTAAAAGAGTTTTAAGGAACCCGAAACTTTGTCAAATTCGTTTTGCAGTGTGAAAGCGCCGTAACCACGAGTAATATCAATCCTCTCACCCGTTTTTGCGTTCAGGGTGTCAGGCCCCGGGTCGCCGGCTTCGTAGCCCGCTAAACTGAAATCGGCTGCGGCATGAAAATTTTGATTAAAACTATACCCGGCTTTGAAATATCCATTCGTGATTTTAAAGTCGGAATTGGGCCGGTGACCGTCGGTCTGATCATGATTCAGCGAAATATAAGTGCTGAACTTGTTTTTGTTGTAACCCGCAGCACCCATGTATTTCTGTGTGTTCTCCGATCCATAACTAACACGGGCATTTCCGTGGATTCCCTCCTGATTTTGCTTTTTTGTGATGATGTTGATCACACCTCCCATGGCATTGGTTCCGTATAAAACCGACGCCGGGCCGCGAATCACTTCCACCCTTTCGGCATCCGAGGAAACATACGAATCGGGCAGCGGGTGACCCATGATTCCCATAAACTGCGGGTGCCCGTCGATGAGCATCAAAACACCCGTTGTGGGACTGCCGCCCACCCCGCGGATACTGATTTGCCCGGCAGACCCGTTTGCCACGCCAAACCCGGTGATTCCCCTTTCAGTAACGAATAACCCAGGTACACGGCCATTCAGTACCGGCAACAAGGCAGATTCCCGGCTTTCTTCAATCTGCGCACTGTTCACCACCGAAACTGCCATTGGCACATTGTTGCGGTTCACTTTTACCGGTGTTCCGGTAACCACCACTTCTTCAATTTTTATGGTGTCGCTGAGAGTTGGCAACTGGGCATTTAATTGTGCAGTAATCAGAATGAATAAAAAGGGTAACAAAATGGATTTCAAACTTTGTTTGATCATTGAAATTTGTTTTATCAGGTTTTAAAATAGTTTATCGTGTTACTTTTTACATTTTTCGTGTTACCAATAGGTCAAAAAAAATCAGGTGCGGCTCATGATCAGTTTACCATGCTCAATCCCTTTTATCCCGATGAGTTTTTCTGAAATTTCTGTCAGCCTCCTTGAAGAGCCTTTTACCGCAATGATTTCCATATAGTTGGTTTCATTCAGATAAAAACCCTGTACCGAAAGCACCACATCGCTGTATTCAAACTGAATTTCGGATGATTTTTTCAGGATGTCTCTTTTCTGAATATTGAACACCAACACCACTGCACCAGCCACAATGTTGTCGCATTTCCATTTTTCTTCGGCCAGGTATTTCTCAATCAGTTGCCTGATTGCCTGCGAGCGGTTGGCAAAACGGTTTTCGGCCACATAGTCGTCGAGCGATTTTAAAAGCTCTTCTTCCAGCGAAACCCCGAAACGTGAAACCGACATGGTGTTATCTTTTAATTGATTCGTGCCACGAATATAGGAATATTTCGGTTCAGGTGAACTTTTCCAAAGTTTAAAACTTTGGAAAAGTTATTAATCAAAAATCTAAGATGGGTTTCGTTCCCAAATCAATTTTTTTCCGAAACCAAGGCGGTTGTCGGTCATTTTAATCGTATCAACCAGAACAACCCAGAGATTTGTTTTCATCAAAACAGCCACCGGGAACCGCTTCAGGTAAACCCGTTTTGCTTTTTCTGCCAGATCTCCCTCCGGAACCACCATTTTCCCGGTAAACTGAACTCCCTGCACTTTTCCGACAATGCTGGTTTCGAGCACCACACTGCCCGCCACCTGCGGATTTTTAACAGCTTCGGAGCCGTGCCTGGTAACCGGATCGGTGGTGAAAACAAAGCAGTTTTCGTCCTCGAGCCACACATAAAAACAGTTGGCACACCAGGGCGTATTTTCGATGCAGGTGGCCAATGTTAAAACATGGTGTTTTCTGAGAAATTCGACGATTATTTTATCGGGCTGATTCATAGTTGAAAATTTTACGGCCCGAAAATAAGGGGATATTTTAATTCCGGCAAATAGTCGTTAGATTTGAGTGCTGAGAAAAATTGAAACCACAAAATTATGGCAACCATCAAAACCGTTTACCTGGGCGACCTGCGCACCGAAAACGAACATCTGCAATCGGGAACTAAAATTCTGACCGATGCACCCACCGACAACCAGGGAAAGGGCGAAGCTTTTTCGCCAACCGACCTGCTTGCCACGGCACTGGGAAACTGCATTATGACAATTATGGGAATTAAAGCCCGCGACCATGGAATTGATATAAAAGGGACTGAAATCGAAATCACCAAAATCATGGAAAACAATCCGCGCCGGGTAGCCGAAGTGGTGGTGGAATTTACTTTCCCGAAGAAAAATTATACCGAAGAGGAAAAACGAATTGTGGAAAGTGTGGCCGGAACCAGCCCGGTGCCACTGAGTTTACATCCTGAATTGAAACAAACCATCAGATTTAACTGGTAAACCGGTTAATAAGTTCCGGGTCCCGGGTTCCGGGTTAAAGTTTAGTGCTTCACAAATTTTTGCACCGAAATTTCTGTATTGGTTTCAAGCTGAAGAAAGTACACTCCGGATGCCAGCTCACTGACATCAAAATTAATTTCATATTTCAGGAATTCCTTTTGTAACTGACCTGCTGAGGAATAGATCCGGATTGACCTGAATTGTTGTCCAATGGGCAAAACGACAGAAAATTTATTCTGAACCGGATTTGGATAAACATAAAACCCGTTATTATTTTCAACCAATGGCGTTCCCGTAACTTTTGCCGTTTTCGACACCAGCCAGTATTCCGGATCAATGGCCATTGAATCAACCGGAAAACCAACTTTAACCAGGAATTTCTGGTCATTCTGCGTGTGGACCAATCTGAAATCAACCGAATCGGTTTTCCCTCCGCTGTAAAACCTGACCGGAACCGGCATTTCAAAAAACGAAACTGAAGGATGGGAAGTCGTCTGTGAAAGTGAGATTTGATAATAACCATCTCCGCTGTTTTTATACCCGGCTGAATAGAGGGGATAGCCTTCGCCATAAAACCAGTCGTTAAAAAACTCTGTGAGCGTTGTATCTCCGGCTGTTTCCATGTGTTTTACAAACTGGCTGGTGGTGGCAAAACCGTTGGCAACTGCCGGATCATTGAAATAGGACCTCAACCCGTTGAAAAACTTTTCATCACCCAGTTCCCAGCGAAGCATGTGTAACAACCACGCGCCTTTTGAGTAGGAAAGCCGGCTACTGAAAACGGTGGATTCATTCGTTGTATCTTTCACAAAAACCGAACCTCCCGGCTGACTGATAATTCTTTCCACATTCAGTTTTCTGAAACGGTACCACCATTCCGGTTTCAGGTTTTCGTATGCCAGCCCCGACAAATAGGTGGCGAAACCTTCATTCAGCCAGATGTCCTGCCATGAACCACAGGTAATATAATCGCCAAACCACTGGTGCGCCAGTTCATGGGCCACCAGTTCAAAATTAAAGTTATACATGAAACTCATGGTCTGGTGCTCCATCCCGCCTCCCCAGCCAAACTGGGCATGTCCGTATTTTTCATTGGCAAACGGGTATTCCCCGATGATGTGATTGTACAATGTGATCAGGTCAGCCGTTATAGACGTTTCCGTTTTTGCCTGTTCCAGCTTTTCGGGATACACATAATTCAGAATTTCAATTTTACGGCCATCTTCCAGTTCAAGCCAGTCGGAATACGTGGCATAATTTGTTACGGCAATGGCCACCAGGTAAGTGGCAATCGGGTGACGGTGTTTCCAGTGCATTTTCCGGTAACCTGCTTCAACCGTATCTTCCACAACAATTCCGTTGCTGGCTGTTCTGTATATTTCGGGGGTGGTAACAACCACATCAATGGAATCGATTTTATCTGCCAGCGACTGTTTGCAGGGCCACCATTCCAGCGCTCCGTAAGGTTCAGAAAGTGTCCACATTACCGAAAATCCATCGTGAATACCCATCCCGAAAGCACCAAACCCGGTTTGCTGTTTTTCAGGTTCTCCCTGGTAAAAAACCGAAACCGAATCAATTTGCCCGGATAGAACCGGGTTTTCAAACTGAATAAAAAAGCGGTCTCCAGTTCTCCGAAACTGAACTTTCTGGTTCCGATACAAAACAGAGTCGATAGTTATCAGCGAATCCAGATCAAACCCGATTTCAGCAAGGATTTCAGTTTCGCTTTTAAAATACGAGGTCACCTTTCCGCTGATATATTTAACCGCCGGATCGATTTTCCATTCCATCCGCTGGTAAATAAGATCGTAATTGCTGTAATCCTGAAATTCCTGAAAAGCTGATTTCAGTTTGAACTGGCGACCTTCCTGCAAAGCGGCTTTATCGGTAAAAAATGGGTCGGGGTCCTGTGCAAAAACAGGTATCAACCACGAAAAACAAACTAATATCAGGAAAACAGATTTTCGCATGGCCAAATTTAAAAATTACCGGCTTCTTTCGACATTTAATTCAATTCATCTTCCCAGATAAACTGAAGTTTTCTCTTGTGTGAGAAAAGGCTTTCGGTAGTAACATTATCCCAAAGACCTAATTGAATCACAACCTTTAGGAGAATTTTGACATTAAAATATTAAAATATTAAAATACTTTTTAGTATTTATTTAAAAACTTTTACAATCCCTGATTGTTGTGCATTTATAACCAATAAAATAATTAAACTATGAAAACATTAGTATTCTACACGATGCTTGCAAGTATGGTGATTCTGCATTCCTGCGATACACCAAACACAGATGAAGTTCTTCAGGAAGAGGCTGTTTTAAAAAGCGGCAAGAAAGTGTTAAACTTCAGGGCACATTTGTCCGGTGACCAGGAAGTTCCACCGAATGAATCTACAGCGCAGGGAGAAGCCATTTTTCAACTAAGCAAAGATGGAACTGAACTGAGTTACAAATTAATCGTGGCTAATATTGAAAATGTAAAGATGGCTCATATCCACGTTGCAGCAGCCGGTACAAATGGTCCAGTAAGGGTATGGCTTTATCCTTCAGCACCTCCTATGATGGTTATTCCCGGACCAACGAATGGTATCTTGGCCGAAGGTGTGATAACTGCTGCAAATCTTTTGCCCCCATTAGCAGGACAACCGCTTTCAGCGCTTATTGATTTGATGCAGGCTGGAAATACATATGTAAATGTTCATACTGATGCATATAATGCGGGTGAAATACGGGGTCAGATTTTTGGAAATTAATTCATTTTGGATCTTCGCCGAAAAAATGACCAGGGAAGAAATATCCTGGTCATTTTTATTTCAGCCTCCCGTCCATATCGTTTCCATTTTCGGGCTGCAGCGGAAATTTTACCGGTTTGTTATCGCGGGTGGAGCGGTAAATGCCAGTAAATAGCTCCACTGTCCGGCGGCCATCTTCGCCAGTCACCAGCGGTTCGCGGTTGTTTTCAAGGGCATCCAGAAAATCTTCAATCTGACGTTCCATATAAAAAACCATCGGGTCGATACTGCTGAAATGAGCAGCATCTTCAGCTTTCCACTTTTCCAGCAGTTTTTCTTCGCCTGGCACCGACCAGAGGTCGTTTACCGGTGGTTCCAGAATTCCCGACATACCGGCAATAAACATGGCGCCGCCATCGGTTTGCACCCCCACCGACGCCCCGTTTTCACCGTGTACATGCACTTTCCCGTAAATACCGGGTTTTTGCGAATTGCTGACAATGATATTTCCAATTCCGCCATTTTTGAATTTCACGATGGCAACGGCCGTATCTTCCACTTCAATGTACGGGTGGTTCAGGTTTTTCCAGAGTCCGTAAACCTCATCGATTTCGCCCATGAACCACAACAATATATCAAGCTGGTGGGGAGCCTGGTTTACCAAAACACCGCCGCCCTCCATTTTCCAGGTGCCGCGCCATTCGTCGGCATCGTAATAATTCCTGTCGCGCCAGCCCAGCATGTTGATAGTACCAAAAACAGGTTTCCCGATTTTGCCGGCTTCGATGGCTGCTTTCACCCGTTTAACCGGTGCATACCAGCGCCGTTGACTGATAACGCCCAGTTTAACTCCGGCTTTCCGGCAGGTTTCAATCATGCTGTCGGCATCTTCCAACGTGGAAGCCAGCGGTTTTTCAACCAGGATATTTGCACCGGCCAAAGCGGCTTTCTCCGCCGGTTCGCGGTGAAACGGGTGCGGCGTGCAAACAACCGCCAAATCGATATTTTCGTTTATTATCAAATCTTCGACATCGGAATAATATGGCACATCGTATTGGGTAGCAAAAGTTTCCGCTGATTTTGCCGAACGGCTCCAGACTCCGGCCAGTCTTGCATTGGGAAGGTTTTGAATGGCTTTTGCATGCAGATGGGCCACTTTTCCGCAACCGAGAATGGCGATGTTGAGAAGAGAGTTCCGGGTTCCGGGTTCCGCCCGCCTGACTAAAGCATTCGGGCAGGGGTTCCGGGTTTCAGGTTCGTGTTTCATTCTTGTTCTTTATAATTTTATACCACAAAGGCACATAGAACACAATAGAAAATTACTTATGTGACCTTATGTGCCTATGTGGTTTT
>JAJUGS010000179.1 GCA_029265875.1 Prolixibacteraceae bacterium | reverse complement strand
TTGTCCCTTAAGGCGCAGTTTTGCAAACCGTGTCTTGCCCCGCAAGGGCAAAGAACTTTTGCTTTTTCAAAGTAAGATGCGGGGCGCAGGCTAAATCTTCGGGGCTGCGCCAGCTGGGAGAATTGCGAATTCAAATTTCAGACCTCCAATGATTAAAGACCAATTTGTATTGGAGATAAAAAGAACGCAATAACAAGGCTAATTTTTATTTCTGTGTGCCAAAGCGCTTAGCGGTTTTGAACCGCTTAGTGCATAGTTTCCCGGGATTTACGGTTCCATTAAAAAGAAAATTATCCTATCTTTACTGTATAGAAAAAGAACAAGTTATGACAACTTTGGATAGTATAAAAAACAGACTTATCGATAAAATTCTCGCTGCTCAAAATGAAAAATTTCTGGAAGCAATTGAAAAAATCTTTGTAACGACGCAGAAAGAAGAAATTGTAAAACTTTACCCGGAACAAATGGAAATGTTAATGATGAGTGATGCAGACATTGCCTCCGGAAATGTTGTCTCTGAAGCAGAACTGGATAAACAGGACTCTCAATGGATGTATTAAAAATTGTATGGACCTTAACTGCCGTAAAACAACGGAATTATATATTTGAGTATTGGAATGAAAGAAATAAAAGCAAAATCTATTCACAAAAGTTGAACTTTAAGATTAAGGAAAGAATAGGCCTGCTAAAAACAAATCCAAATTTAGGAATCAAAACAGATTTCAAAGAAACAAGAGCCATTTCACTGGGACATTTCAGTGTTTTTTACAAGAGAATTGATTCAAACATTTACATTACAGCATTTTGGGATAACAGGCAGAATCCTGAAAAACTGATTAAGTTCTTAAAGAACAGTAAGTAATACATAAGAGAAATACGACAATTTTATTATTTTCTAATTATCACTTCTCGTTAAAATTCAACCTGTAAAAGCGTTTAAAACGAAGATGTAGAAAAGCTTATGTTGAAAGTAGTCATGTAAATCCAGCATTCAAGGCCAAACAGGATTTAAGTGAAAGAAGCTTTAAATCACAGTATCTCAAGTTTTAATTTTATAAAATTGATTTTATTTCTGAAATGCACTATTAATGATGCAAAACAGAAACAGATTTTTACGATGCTATGTTCTTACTGTCACAAATACAGCCAGACTATTCATTTTTGAGCCAGAAACTAAATATTCACAATCTGGACGAGCTAAAAATATCAGTTTCAGAGTCATTGAAGACAATTGACCTGAATATGAAAAAGAAAGATTTCGATCATTTGTTGTTTAATAAAAGAAATAGCGAACGGATTCTTTACGTTGCTGATTTCTTTCGGGATTTAAAATAGACATACCGAATATTTTCTACTTTTGCACCGGTTTATTCAGCGTAAATCTGGATTTGTGGGGAAGCATAAAGTAATATCAGTCAGAAATTTAACTTCATCAACTTTTATTGTAAGGTTTGAACGTTTGAATTTTCAGTTTCAAACCGGGCAGTTTGTGATGCTGAAAATTCCGGGTTCGTTGGAAAACCGTGAATATTCGGTTTATAGCGGCGAAAACGACGATTTTCTGGAAGTGTTGGTTCGTGAAGTGGAGGGAGGAAAAGTTTCGGGCAAACTGAAAAAACTAAAACCCGGGGAAGAAATCGACGTGAACGGGCCATTTGGTTTTTTCAAATTCAATCCCGAAAAGTATTCATCGAAAAAATTTCTGTTTGTGGCCACCGGCACCGGGATCAGTCCGTTTCACAGTTTTGTGCGCACTTTCCCGGAGTTGGATTATAAACTTGTCCACGGAGTCCGGCTAAAGGAAGAGGCCTATGAACACTTTGATTTTCAGAAAGAAAAAGTGACACTTTGTTTGTCGGGCGATGAAGGTGGCGATTTTTATGGCAGGGTGACTGACTTTCTTTTCACCCAAAAAATTGACCCCGAAACCAACTGTTTTTTGTGTGGAAACAGTGAAATGATTTACGATGTGTTTGATATTTTAACCGGCAAAGGAGTTCCGGTTGCAAATATTTACTCGGAGGTGTATTTTTAGGGCCCCTCTTCATCTCCCCGCAGGGGAGAGACCAGAAAACACTGCTGGGTGCAGCGAATTCCGATTCGCCGTGTTATTAGCAAAAAAATACAAAACATAGTTTGATAGGTTTTGTTGGATTTTTTAAAATAATTTGAATTAGAAATAAGATTGGAATAAGAATTCTTCCGACTTCCGACTTCCGTCTTCAGACTTTTTAGATATGAAATATCACTTAATTACATTAGGATGCCAGATGAATTTATCGGATGGTGAGCGGGTGATTTCGGTTTTGAACGAAGCCGGGTACACCTGGACCGACAATGAAGAGGAAGCAGGATTGATAGGGATTCTGGCATGTTCGGTGCGCCAAAAAGCCATCGATAAAGTATATTCCAGGATTCACAAATGGAACAAATGGAAAAACCATAAAAACCTGGTCACATTTATTTCGGGGTGTATTTTGCCCGACGATCACGAAAAATTCCTGAAGCTTTTCGATATTACCTTTCAGATGAAGGATTTGCCCAAACTGCCCGAAATGATCAGCCAGTATGGTGTTACAACTTCGGTTCATCTGAAAACCGGAATCGACCCGCACAATGAAAACATTGAGGAATTCTGGCATGTTCAGCCTTCGTACCAGTCGAGTTTCGAGGCATTTATTCCGATTCAAAATGGTTGCGACAAGTTCTGTACGTTTTGCGCCGTTCCATACACGCGTGGCCGCGAGGTTTCACGTCCATCAAAGGAAATCATTGCCGAAGTTGCCTTGCTTGTCGCACAGGGTTATAAATCAATTACTTTGTTGGGGCAGAATGTAAATTCATACGGTCTCGACAAAAAAGGGGAGGAGCTGACTTTTGCACAACTATTGGCCGAAATTGGCGAATTGGGTGAAAAATCGAAAAAAGAATTCTGGGTGTATTTTACCTCGCCACACCCGCGCGATATGAGCGAGGATGTATTTGAGGTGATTGCCAAATACAAGTGCCTTGCAAAACAAATCCACCTGCCTATGCAAAGTGGCGACGACAAGGTTTTGATGCGCATGAACCGCAAACACAACATGGAACGCTACCGTGGTTTGATCCAGTCAATCCGAAGAATTATTCCTGAAGCCACCATTTTTACGGATATTATTGTCGGGTTTACCGGCGAAACCGAGGAACAGTTTGAAAATACCCGCAAGGCGATGGAAGAGTTCAAATTCAACATGAGTTATACGGCGATGTATTCTCCACGTCCCGGAGCTACCAGTCATCGTTGGGCTGACGATATTCCGCACGATGAAAAGAAACGCAGGTTGCACATTCTCACCAACGAACTCAGAAAACACAACATTCAGTTTAACAAGTCGATGGTTGGAAAAACAGTTCGGGCACTGGTTCGGGGCGAAGACAGAAAAGAGGGATTTCTTTCGGCCCTCACTGAAGGAAAACTGATTGTGAGGTTTGCATCGGAAGATAAAAATCTGATTGGAACGTTTGTTAATCTGAATATTACAGGTGCAACCGATTTTTCGATGGAAGGGAAAATGGTGTAAAATACAATCTGAAATTTTTTATCACGTATAAAAAATTTATGTTTTACGTAATAAAAACGAAAAGAGATGGATGCCAAGTTAACATTGAATTTTGACAGCGCCGTGATTGAAAAAGCCAAGGCTTTTGCTGATGCACGTGGAATCAGTCTTTCGAGGCTTACGGAATATCTTTATCGGCAGATTACCTCTGAAAATTATATCTCGATTGATGATTTCCCAATCGCTGACTGGGTGAACCAGGTTGCAGAAGGAAAAGCAACCTATAAACGCCGCACCCGGAAAAGTACCAAAGACGAATATTTGAACAGCCGGAAATGAGGGTTTTTGTTGATGCCAATATTCTGGTTGCCACGCTTAACCGCGAATACCCGTTGTTTAACTGGTTGGCACGGATTTTAAGCCTGAATGATAAACACAATATCCAGCTTTTTACCTCACCGCTTTGTCTGGCAATTGCTTTTTATTTTGCCACAAAGAAAAGTGGTGAAGCTGTTGCAAAAAAGAAAATCGAGGTGCTCTGTCAGAACATTTGCGTAACTACGGTTGATCAGGAAATTTTTAAAAAAGCGCTGAGTAATCAGAAAATCAGGAATTTTGAGGATGGTTTACAATATTATTCAGCCATTCATTCAAATTGTGATTGCATCATTACCGAAGACCAACACGATTTTTATTTCAGCGAAATTGAGGTTTCTGGTTGCGAGGCATTTTTGAAAAAGCTTGCCTCTCAAACGTAAATCATCTTTTTTGTCATTCCTCCATCAATTACAAAATTCTGGCCTGTAATAAAATCATTTTCGGGATTGAGTAAAAACAACACCATTCTGGCAATATCTTCAGGTTTTCCAACCCTTCCGGCGGGGTGCTGCAAATGGTCAGCTTCAGAAAGTTCAATTTGATTTGCTTTCGATTTCTTTTTAACTCCCGAAACATCAATCCAGCCCGGACTGATACAGTTTACCCTGATTTCGGGTCCGAGACTGACTGCCAGGGCGTGTGTCAGCGCCAGAACTCCGCCTTTGCTTGCCGAATAGGCCTCGGTGTTTTTTTCCGATTGAAATGCTCTCGTGGAACTGATGTTAATAATATTTCCTTTTGCTGATTTCAGAATTGGGGCTGCATGTTTGGAGCATAAAAATGCGCCGGTCAGATTCACCCCGATCACCCGGTTCCACTCTTCACCCGAAAGTTCTGTAACCGGTTTGTCAATCTGAATGGCGGCGTTATTGATCAAACCCGAAATATTGCCAAACTTTTCAACTGAAAGTTTAACCGAACGTGCAACATTCGCTTCATCAGCTACATCGGTTTTAAAAAAGGCAATTTCTTCGGACGTTATTTCCGATTCAAAGTCACGGATGGCTTCTTCATCAATTTCAAAAACCGAAACTGAATACCCATTTTTTGCCAATTCAAGCGCCAGAATTTTGCCGATTCCCTGCGCTCCTCCGGTTACAATTACATTTCGTTTCATGTCGGAATACTTTATTGTTTCAGGATGATAAAGATAATTTCAAATCAGTTTCAACCTTGAAATTTTAGCAGGATTCAGGCGTTGACCCCGTTCATTTATCGGTTCCGAATTTTTCCTGAAAGGGGTTTCAGAATAAATGGAAATGATATTTTTGCAGTGCTTAAAAAGAAAGTCTTGAATTTCGTAAAAATCAATAAATACAAGCGTTTTAGTCTGATTGTTTTCATACTGATCCTGATGAAAACACAGGTTTTTGCCTTCAGGGCAGATTCCTCGGCGGTTGTTTTTAAGAGCCGGTTTTCAGAGAATATTCTGAAAACTAATGACTTGTGTTTACCGCTTGATTCGGTTTTTTTATACGGTAGAATAAAAACGGATGAGATAGTCGATCCGGCTGATTTTTACACCCGGATGAATAGGCCGGTTTTTAAAAACTATTCTGTAGCGACTAACGATTATCTTCAGATTTACAATAGTTTACCACAAATTCAGAAACAAACACTGGTCAGGTTGTTTGCTTATTACGAAGAGATTACCGAAAAAGAACTCAGAAAAAACGGGCTCCCGGTTGAATTGAAATTTCTGGCTCCGGCTTTGTCGGGATTAAATTGCACAGCCACCGGCAACCAGAAAAAAGCCGGAATCTGGCAATTAACCCATTTTCAGGCATTTTTAAACGGATTGCAGGTTACGCAACTGGTTGACGAAAGACTGAATCCGCAACTGGCCACAAAAGCATTTGTAGCGGAAATAAAAAAGAATTATTCGTTGTTTAAGACTCCCGAAATGGCTGTTATCGCTTATTTTCAGGGGAATACAAAAATCAGAAACACATTGGATTATCTGGGTGATTCTGCTGATTTTAATCAGATATTATCGGTTTTGCCTGCCGAAACAATGGAGTTGATTGGTGCTTTTCAGGCTTCTGCCATTTTCTTTACCGGAAATAAACTCAGAAAATCGGCTGATCCGTTGGCAAAAAGAATGGTGCCTGACACTGTTTTTATTGATAAGCAACTTCATTTTAAGCAAATTACCGATGTGCTGATGATTCCCGGCAACCAGCTTTCTGTGTTAAATCCGCAATTCAGGTTCCAGATTGTTCCTGGAAATCTGAAGGAATTGAAACTTGCTTTGCCTTCTGGGAAACGCGATGATTTTATTCTCTGGCAGGATTCGGTTTACAAAGTTGCTGATTCAGCACTTTTTGCCATTGTAACTCCAAAAATTGAATATCCACCGGCACCGGGCCGGCAGTACGCTGGTGAACCGGTAAAAAACCTGGAAATTGAAGGAAAAACAAAAATTAAATACACACTGAAATCGGGGGATGTTTTGGGCGTGATTGCCGAAGAATATGATGTGAGTGTGGAAGATTTAATGTATTGGAACAACATCAGAAACGAACGAAAAATACAGGCCGGGAAAAGTATTGATATTTTTGTGGATAACGAAAGGGCCTCTGAATTTAAGTCAGCAGGCATAGAATCTGCTGCTAAAATCCAGGTAAAAAAGGAGAACCCGGTTGCCGAGCTGCAAAAAAAATCAACGCCTTCGGTTTTTGCAGAACTGAAAAACGGGAAAAAAGTGGAACACGTGGTGAAAAGCGGCGAGTCGCCATTTGTAATTGCCAAAAAATACCCGGGCGTAAATCCCGATGATATCCTTTTGTGGAATAACATCAGCGATGCACGGAAAATACAAATCGGACAAACACTTGTTATATATTTGAAAAACTGACAGATAAGAATGAAACCTATAAAAACATTTTTGTTTATTGCCGGAGTTTTTTTCCTGCTTGCCGGAACCATGGTGGCAACTCCGGAGGAAGGAGTTCAGGTGGGTGAGTTTAAATTTCACATGCCATCCTTTTCCGAAATGTTCTCTGCCGGAAAGGTAGAATACACCAATATTGCAGAAATTGTTGAACAACAGTTTGATATTGATTCAATAATTGAATCGGAAGAAAATTTACAGGGTGTTTCGCATGAAAAAGCAATGGCCGACTATGATTCTTTGGCCAAATTGGTTCATAAAATTGAACTTACCGATGAAGCAAAAAACAACCTGTATCGGTTTTTTGAAAAACTGAAAGCCGGGAAACCGGTGCGTATTATGCATTATGGCGACAGCCAGCTTGAAGGCGACCGGATTACTGCCAATTTCAGGAATAAATTACAGACAAAATTTGGTGGTTCGGGTATCGGTTTGCGCCCGGCTGTCCAGCCTTACGATTTTGTTTTCAGTGCTGTGCAAACCAACACACCCAACTGGATGCGTTACCCGATTTATGGAAAGGTCGATACGCTGGTAACCCACAACCGGTACGGAGTTATTGGCGCGTTTTCGAGGTTTGCACCGCTCACTTTCGATTCAGTGCCATTTCAGGCTGATCAGTTTTACGAGGCAGAGATTACAGTGGCCAAATCGAACATCGGTTTTGCCAAAACCCGTGAATACAAGCTAATGCGACTTTTTTACGGTAACCTGAAAGGCACAGCCAATCTGCAGGTTATCTCTAAAGGACAACCGGTTTTCAGCACTGAATTAAAACGTGGAGTTGATTATGACATGATTTCGTGCCAGTTACCTCCGGCAACCGATGAAGTAACTTTAAAGTTTTCGGGCTACGATAGTCCGGATATTTACGGAATTGAACTGGGCGATTTGAGTGGCGTAACCGTTGACAACATTGCTTTGAGGGGCAGTTCAGGAACCATCTTCACCCAATCGGATTTTAAACACAGCGCAAAAATGTACAACGACCTGAAACCGGGACTTTTTATTCTTCAGTTTGGTGGAAATGTAATGCCTTACACAAATGACCAGAAAGCCGTGGAAAATTACACACGTTGGTTCACCAGCCAGATCAAAAGGCTGAATCAACAGTGTCCCGAAGCGGCAGTAATCGTAATTGGCCCCAGCGACATGTCAACCAAAGACAAAGACAAGTTTGTGACTTACGAATATCTTCCGGCTGTGGTGGAAGGTTTGAAAAAAGCAGCAGCAGCCACCGGTAGCGGGTACTGGGATATGTACCAGGCAATGGGTGGTTACAACAGTATGCCAGGTTGGGTAAACGCCGACCCGCCACTTGCGGGGCCTGATTATGTGCATTTTACACCCAAAGGTTCCACGCTGATTTCGAATATGTTTTACAACGCATTTATTCTCGAATACAATAGTTACCTCAGAAATCATCAATGAGAATAAAGCTGGTCATATTTATTTTGTTCACTGCGCTTGGGGTTTCGGCACAGGAAAATCCCTGGTTGTATCAGGTTAATCAATATAATTTTATTCGTTACGATTTAAACCATCTCCATAATTTCGGAAACGACAAATATTCACGTGGCTTTCAGGCAAAGCTTGAAAAGCTTGCCAAAACTGGTGAGGGACGGATTAATATTGTCCAGATTGGTGGTTCTCATATTCAGGCAGGAGTTTTTTCGGGGCAGGTAAGGACCCGTTTACAACAAATGAATGGCGAAATGAATGCCGGTTTCGGTTTTATGTTTCCGTACCGGATGGCGCGCACCAATTCGCCTTACGGTTATCACATCCGGTTTACCGGCAACTGGCAAACCTGCCGCAATGTTGAAACCCGGAAAACCTGTACACTGGGTGTTGGCGGTATTGCTGCCACCACTTCCGTCGAATCTGCTGAACTCACCATTCTGCTCGAAAAAGAAAACACCCTTGATTACAGTTTTAATAAAATCAAGGTGTTTTTTGATGCCCCGGATACAGTTTATTCGGTCTCGGTTGATTCAGCCTT
>JAJUGS010000312.1 GCA_029265875.1 Prolixibacteraceae bacterium | reverse complement strand
GAGCCCGGAACCAAATAAACCGATTCAGGCAACGTGGAAATAAAATCAGTATTCACCGAAATAAACGTTGCATTTCCAAAATCACTGGTGGCTGTCAGGCCCAGTTCCTCAGGTAAAACGGCTTTCTGTTCAACACCTGTTCTTTTCAGTTGGGCCAGCAAAATTTCGACTGAAAGTTTCTCGGCAAAAGTAACAACCTGGTCTTTTAATGCTGCTGAATAATCGCCTATCAGGGCAATCCCTTTTAACAAATTCACCAGTTGTTCCGACAGATTGTAATAATTTTCAGTAGGCTCTTTCTCAACACGTTCAGTAAAAAATGAAGCTGCTTTTTCGCTCAATTTACCGGTTGCCGGCTGAGTATTGAAAATCTGTTCCAAGGTCTGTTCAATCCAATCCAGCAACTCGGGAATGGCAGAAACCACTACAAAGGTTTTGGCTGGTTCTTTCTGCAAATAATCCAGTAAACTTTTTACAGAATCAAGATACGCTATGTAACTGCCACCAAACCGGACAATACGATTTGACATAAAAGTAAAAATTTAAAAGATAAAAAAGTGTGAAATTTCGCGCTGTATTTATTTGCCTTCCATCCGTTTCTTTAACAGAAAGAAGGCGTGCGCATAAACATAAAACCTGACGGCATCATGAAAACAGAACAACGGGATTTGATTTCCCCGAAGATGTTGCTATGTTTTTTGTCGAAATTCATTTCCTGCCGGTTTTGTTTGAGGCAAATATAAATCGATTTTTTAAAAATCAAAATTTATCTGGAATGAATTTAAATAAAGATAATATAGGTTTTGACTTCTTATTGAATCAATTTGAGTTTTTAAACGACCATGACAAAAGACAATAGCTAATTTCTTTTAAATATTTGTTACTAAAAAATCATACTTTTGAAATCAATCAATTTTTCAAAGAATGGTTAATAACGAAAATAATTCGATTTCAATTATTCAAAAGATTACATCGGGTTTTATTCCGGGATGCAAAATCATCCTTTTTGGTTCGCGGGCAAGAAAAAGTAATACGATGGATAGCGATTATGATTTTCTTATTATCACAAAAGAAACCTTCGAAGAAAAGCAAAAAAGAATTCTCAAATCGATGATTCGAAAGGAATTAGCCAAATTCAAAATTCCTTCCGATGTTTTAATACAATCTGAAACCGAAATAGAATTGAAAAAAGATATTACCGGACACATTATAAGACAGGTTTTGAAAGAGGGAGTGGCTTTATGAATGACCAAACTAAAATATTCATTGAACAATGGTTACTAAAGGCCAACGAAGATTTATTTGTTGTTGAAAAGTTGACTGAACCAGAAATTATTGCAACTACTTCTGTTTGTTTTCATTGCCAGCAGGCAGTTGAGAAATTTCTGAAAGCATTTCTGATTGCCAACGGTTGCGACATCAAAAAGACACATAATATTGAATTTCTTCTGTCAGAATGTGCCGATTTTGATAAAGATTTCAGCGAAATTGACCCTAAAGAGCTGAGCGATTTTGGAGTTGATGCACGTTATCCGGGCGACATGTACATCCCATCGGATAAAGAGACTTTAGAATACAAAGCATTGGCAATCGAAATTAAAGAACTTGTAGAAGTTAAACTTCACAAAATCTTATAACCCAAATATTACTCAATTTTCACCTCCTCATCTTCACTTCAATCCCGTTTGTCTGACCACCAAATTTATTCAGACGATAGGTAAACGAGAGCATTACAAAACGCCCGATGCTGTTGGAGCGGTTTTCGCGGAGGTAGTTGAGTTCGCCAAAACGCTGCACAATCTGGTTGCGGTTCAGCAGGTCGAAACCTTTCACAGCCAGTGTGCCCCGTTTGTTTTTCAGGAAGAAATAGCTGACCTGTGCCCCAAGCAGTGGAATCTTTTGCGAGTCGGGGAAAGTTTTGTCGAAGTAATTGGTAAAATCGGTATTCACTTCAAAATCCCAGGTATCGTTAGGGGTGTAGCGCGCTTCACCAAACCATTTCAAATCGAAATAACGGTTGGCAGTCTGACTTTGAACCGAATAACGCGAATTTGAAAGTGTGGCTTCAAAGCCCGTGTTGACATCCCATTTTTCCTTTTTGCGGTTATCAAAACTCAGCGATGCGCGGGTGCTGTTGCCGTTGTACTCGTTCTCCACCCCGTTAATCATGCTGAATCCACGGTTCCACGATTCCTCAATATTGAAATTGATTTTCATCCCCAGTTTTTTGATGGGTGTGGAAAAATCGATATTTCCGCGCAAACTAATGTCGTTGTCAAAATTCTCGAGCGTGTTGATTTTTACCAAATTCTCGTTCACCGTCTGTTTCCAGTTGATTTTGTCTTTGGTGTAAGTTCCGCTGAAAGCCGCCATCAGCGAGGTAAACGAAAACTGGTCGAACAAAATATAATGCGCATTAAAACGGTGACCAATTTCTGGTTTCAGGTTGGGGTTGCCGATAAACTGCGACAACGGGTTGATGTTGTTGATAACCGGCAGCAACTGCGTAACCGTCGGCGTATTTACGTTCGAATTGTACGAAAGCATGGCGCGGCGTCCCGTTTGAAACTGGTACTCGTACCAGATATTGGGCAACAAATAGTTGTAGATTTTGCTGTTTTGCTCCATGCCGTTCAGCGTATTTTGCATTTTCCCTGATTCTACTTGCAAACCAACAGTCAGACTTGTTTTGCCAGCCGTGTATTTGTAGGTGAGTTTGGGTCTCAACCAACTATATTTTTTCTGAAATTCGGGACTGAGCGAATCTGTCACCACCTCCGGATTTCCGGGAATTCCCTGTGTACGGTCGAGATTTTCGAGGTCGTTTCCGGCTGATATCGACGGAATCAAATACGAACCTTTTCCAAGAAACCGAGAAAGCGAGGTGTTTGCTGAATACCGCAAATCGTTGGGCCTGTCATTCTGAAACTGTTTAACCGGGTTAATCGAGGGGGGATTGAAAAGTTCGGTTTCGGTCTGAATTTCGTTTTCGGTGATTCCTTGTGAAAGCGAAAGGGTGCCGCCCAACTCAAAAACAGTTTTTCCACTGCGTGATTTTTTCATGTACGAGGCATTTCCACTGCCCGAAATCCGTTCCGAGTTGTTGACGGTTAAATCGTTCATCCGGTTTACCTGTGTGCTGTTGTACCAGCTTTCCACAAAAGTTTTGCGGTTGTTGCTTCCCGAGGTGATGGCAAAATTTCCATCGGCAATAATATTTTGGGTCGAATCGATGCGGTTGCGCCAGCCAAGGTTAACCCGGTGCGCCTGGTCCTTGTCGGTTTCGTCGAGTTCCTGTGTTTGTTCGTACTTGTCGCCTTCCACAAAATTTCGTGTCAGCGTGGTTTGTTCCAAATCCTTTTTCGAGCCGCTGCCGAGGTAGCTGATAAAAACCCTGTCGTTGGGACTTGTGGAATACGAAAAGTTGGCGCCGCCCGCTCCGGCCGTGTTCAGTCCGGCCACCGGTTCGCCAAAATTGATGGGGAAACTGCCATCGTTGGAAATGCGAATTGAGGCAGAACCACCACCATGCATCATTTGTCCGATGCCACCCGAAAAATTCATATAATCGTTAAACGAAAACCCAAACTGGTTGATGTTGTTGGCCATTCCGAGCGCTGCCACCTGTATTTTATCGGTAAAACGATAGGCTTTTGCGCTTCCCTGCCAGCGGTCATTGGTTCCAACACCACCCATCACATCGCCAAAAAGCGCCTGTTTTTTATCCTCTTTCAGTTGCAGGTTGATGGCTTTGTCGCGGCTGCCATCGTCGATTCCGGTAAACATGCTCTGGTCCGATTTCCGGTTGTACACTTGCACTTTATCCACCGCATCAGCAGGCACATTTTTGGTAGCCACTGTAGGGTCGTTGCCAAAAAACTCCTTGCCGTTAACATACAGTTTTTTCACGTCCTCGCCCATCGCCTTGATGTTTCCGGCGCGGTCGACTTCAATGCCCGGAAGTTTTTTCAGCAAATCTTCGGTAACCGCGTCGGGCCTGAGTTTAAAGGCGGCGGCGTTGTATTCCACCGTGTCGTTTTTAATGGCCACCGGCACATACTCGGCAGAAACCTGAACCTCGTTCATTTGCAGTGGCTTTGTTTTCAGTACCACGGCACCCAGTTTGTTCCCCTCAACCGGAATAGTTACCGGCTGGTAATGAGTTTCGTACCCCAGAAACGCAGCCTGCAACAGGTAGTTCCCTTTTTTAATGTTTTTGATATCGAAATAGCCCTCCTTGTTGGTGATTCCGAAAGCCTGCATGGT
>JAJUGS010000171.1 GCA_029265875.1 Prolixibacteraceae bacterium | reverse complement strand
TTCGGCAGCATCGGGGTCAGTGTAAGGGTTATCGAACAAGCCCAGTTCGAATTTCACTTTCAGCATTTCGGCCACCAATTTGTCGATGGTTGACTCCTGAATTTTACCTTCCTTCACCAGTTCGACCACATGTTTGTAACAATCGGGGTTAGGCAATTCGATGTTTACCCCGGCTTTGATGGCCAGTTCGGCAGCCTGTTTTCCGTCGGCGGCCACACGGTGTGCGCCGATTCCGTTGCGCTGGTGCATTTCGCGGATGGCAAAATAATCGGACACCACAAACCCTGTAAAACCCCATTCGCCGCGCAGCAAGTCGGTAACTAACCATTTGTTGGCATTTACCGGCACGCCGTCGATTTCGTGGTAGGTGGTCATCACGCTTTTGGCACCTGCATTTTTGATGATATCCTGAAACGGCCTGAAATGAACTTCGCGGAGTATGCGTTCAGAGAAATTGGCCGGTGCAGCGTTGGTTCCATTTTCGGCCTGACCGTGTGCCGCAAAATGTTTCAAAGTTGCCACGATGTGCTCTTGGTCAATGGATGGCCCTTCGCCCTGAAAGCCTTTCACGGCGGCAATTCCGATTTGGGTGGTGAGGTAAGTATCTTCGCCAAAAGTTTCTTCCACACGCCCCCAGCGGGCATCGCGTGCAATGTCAACCACCGGCGTGAGCGCCTGGTGACCGCCGCGCAAACGGGTTTCTTTGGCAATCACGTTGTAAACACGGTTCACCAAATCAGGGTTGAATGTTCCGGCCATGGCAATGGGGTGCGGAAAACTGGTTGTGTGCGAGGCCACCATTCCGTGTAAACATTCTTCATGAAAAATAACCGGGATACCCAGCCGCGAATTTTCGATGAAATACTTTTGCAAAGCGTTTGTCATCATTGCATTTTCGCGTGAAGTTAAGGGCTTTCCAGCACCTGAAATGGTCTGGCTTTGTCCGCCGCGAGTCTCGCTTGGACGAGTGACCTGCCCCAGTCCGTTGGGGAAAGCTGCTTTGAGGTTGCCCAAACGGATTTCGCCGTTTTCGCCCACAAAAATGGAGTCTTTTACTTCCTTGTCAGCGGCAATCATTTGCGCGGCTTTTTCTTCAAGGGTCATTCTTCCAAGCAGGTCGGCGACCCTTTTTTCTACCGGTAAATCAGGATTTTTGTAGGCAGGCGTTTTTTCACTGCATCCTGAAAAAATCATTAAAATTCCTGTTAAAACCGGAAGCACTCCGGCAATCCATTTATTCATACTAAAATATTTTATCATTTAAAATTTACTGTTATCGAATTCCATACAAATAGCCATACAGCGCCATTTTGCCGCGCATGGTCTGGCGTGGGGTGAATTCGCTGTTGGCCCAAACATAGCGGCAATTGAAAAATCCTTCCTGGTGCGGCCAGCCTCCGGCTTTCCATTCGGGGTAGCATTTTTCAACAAACCACTGCGGATTTCCACCGTTATGCCCGGTTCCCCAGGGGTCGAGGTTGTTGTACGGCGTTTGCCCTGGATGTAATCCGGGAGTTCCGTCATTGCGGCCGGTGGTATAAACACCGAGCATGTTGCGTTCACCCAGGCCGGTCATTTCAACGGTGTTGGTCGGATTTCGCCCCAGTCCCCAGTCGGCCTCCAGAATCATTGCTTTTTCAAACAATTCGCTTTCTTTTTTGTCTTCAGAAACAAAATGAGCCAAAATTACCAGTTGCAGGTTATGCGGTGTTTGCCAGTAATTGTTGTTCGATGAACGGCGCGAAGGCCGCAAATCCATGTGTTTTACATTGTGTTCCATGGCCTGGTTCCGAACCGCTTTTTTCATGTTCGCGTACAGCTCAGGATAGTTACTTTTTTGAGGACAGTTCAGGTATGCGGCTGTTCCGTGAATCTGGTACCAGTCCCGTTTATTGTCGATTTTTGAATCTTCGTTTTTTACCACACTTTCGGCAGCCAGTATGTCTTCCCATTTTTTGTCGCCGGTTACGTTGTATAAAAAGGCGGCAGCCATTTGTTTAAAATCGCGGCCCCGCATGTTGCAATCGCCTACATCCTGCCTGTCGTCGAGTTGCTGATTTTCCTGTTTCGAGGCAAATTCAAAAGCTTTAATTCCTTCTGAAGTGTAAAATTCTTGCAAATCTTTGTGTCCCGAAATCCGGAAACATTCGGCAATCATGGCGCAGTTGGCAGCATTTGCCCAGGCCGCCATGGTAGTTGCTCCCGCCTGGAACATTATTTTGTGGTTTTTGTCGGGATTGGTTAAACCATGCGCATACGCATCTCCAACCCTGAGGTTCAGAAACAAATCGACCTCATTACGGGCTTCGTCAATTAAATCGGGGATTCCGTTGCCCGATTCGCCAATGTTGAGGTTGTCTTCGTTTAACTTTCCATTGCTTAAAAAATACGGAAGCAACAAATCGTAAATGTTACCTACATGCGCCAGGTGCCGGTCCCAGTCCATGGCGTCGGAGTGGCCGCCAATTGCCTTTGTGGTTGTCGGGTTTCCCGGTAAACGGCGCGTCCAGAACATCGATTCACTGGCCGGTTTAAAATGAGGTTCATCCCAGGTATCCCCGCGTCTTTCTTTCCATTCTTTATCAAAGGGGTCGAAATCGGTGAGGTAAATGGTAAAACCTTCGGGGTCTTTACCCGGAATAAACAACGGGCGGCGGGGCACCGGAACCATGTCCATCCTGTCTTCGCCAATTCGCATGTAGTAAAATCCGCGAACCGATGTTTTGTAAGGCTCAAAATAGATGTCTTCCTTAATTTCAAATTCCATGCTGCAACCCACATCTTCAATAACCAGCCGGTATTTTCCGGGTGTTGAAAATTCAGAAAAATCGGCATTCCAAACATCGGAACCGGTAAGGTTTCTTCCTTCGGCTTCGGCTTTTGTACCGGCGCTTTTCCAGAAAGTAACTTTTCCGGCTTCAACCAGTTTTTTTGATTCAACATTGAAAAGCCACACTTTTTTACCCTCGAACGATTTGTAGTCGCGCTGGCCGCCATCGCCCAACCATAAATACAAATCAGCCGATTTTACCGGGCTTTGCGGGGTGTAGCCGTTGATGTTTACATGGATGGCTTCCGACATATTTTGGGTAATATCGAATGTTATTGACATTTCTTTTTTGTCGGATTCGGTTTCCGGAGAAATCTGTAAAGTGTACGATTCTCCGTCTTTTAAAGAATGCGGTAATTTCAGAAACATCCAATGGTCGAGTTTGTACTCAAACTTTGCGTTGGTGTTGTTGTTTTTTGTTTTTCGATGAACAGCAACCGGAGCCAATCCCTTGCTGTAATTTTTATCTTTTTTGGAAATGATTTTCCAGGAAGTGGTCATTCCTGCCACTTTCACGTTGAGTTCTTTTCCATATACTTTCAGGGTGTCATCGCCTTCGACAAAATCGTGTCCGCGGTAGGCACTCGGGCCGGTAGCATCGTCGCGGTAAAACACTTCGCCATCTTTAAAAACGACCAGAAGATAATCCTTATCGATAATTTTCAGCTCCACCAGTTTGCTGGCAAAAAGAACGGGAGTAATTAATATAAAAAGAAGGAAAATTAGTTTTTTCATATAGGTTTAGCTTTTTGGTTAAATTCTTTTCAAATATAAGATTCAGTTATCAGATACTCAATTTCATTATTTCCATTTTCCGGAAGTTTAGTTAAAACGGTTCACCAAATCATCCCAAATAAACCCGGCATCAATTTCTTTGTACATCCACACGTTGGGGTTTTCGAAGCCTGAAACTTTTACTTCGGTAACTTTTTCGGGATGGATGATGGCCCCGATGAGCGCCAAATCCCACAAGGTACGCTCGTATTGAGAGGCATCGATGTGTTGTTCCCAGTGGCGGAGCAGAAAATCGGCAACCGGGTGTTTACCTGCAAGCTGCTGAACGGCATCGGCGCGTTTCACCTTCATTTTTGCCGCCACATTGTTGGGGATGATGTGCATTTCAACATCGGAAGTGGTTAAAACGTCCACCGCCTGAATGTCCATTACCGAATTAAAATCGATGTGTTTTGGCTTTTGTTTTTCGAAATTGTAGGATGAGCCCAACCAGTACACCGCGATTTTTGGTTTGATGGCGGGGTCGATGAGTACCGCCGAAGCCACATTGGTGAGCGCGCCCAGTGTGATAACCGGGAGTTTTTCACCGTCCTTCATTTTGTGTGCCTGTTTGATGATTTCGTACGCAGCTTCGGAGTGCTGCGCTTTGTCGCCCCAGTCGAACATGCGGTAAATGCTGCCCCGGCAATTTTTTATGTTTTGTTTCTGAAGGTGGCCCAGCAGCACCAGATTGAGGCGGTAGCTGGCTTCCATCGAGTTTTCGACCGCCCACTGGCTCGCCTGCCATTGTGTTGCATTCAGCGCCAGAATTTCCCACGAAGGTTCGAGCAGGGCGCGGGTTATGGCAAACAAATCGTCCACCTCGTTGGCCGTGTCGGCATCGATAATCACTTTTTTCTTCGGTTGTGCGTTTCCTGAAAACAGGATGACCAGAAAAATGGCAATGACTAGAATTCTCATCTTTCTTTTAAATTGAATTGTTTTGCAATATACTTTGAAAACCTCTGATGCTGCTTCTTTTGGCTGACCTTTTCAGGATAGAAACCAACCACAAATTGATGGTTTCCGGTGAGCAGCGGGTTTCCCTTGTCGTCGCGGCCAAAGCCAAAAACGGTCATGCCATCGGGACTTTCAACGCCTTCTTTGGTATTTCCCAGAAAGCTGACCATGTCGGTTTTATCATCGGGCGTGAGTTGCAGCATGTAAAAGGTGCGGTCGCAGGTAAGGCTTCCGGCGTACATCCAGTTGAAGTTGCCAGTTGTAATCTGGCCTTTCCAAAAATCGGGGAGCTGTGTTTCTATTCCACTGACCGATGTACCAAACCAGTAATCTTCGGGACTGTATTTACCTCCCGGTGTCCCTTCGTATAAAAACCAGTAGGGTTGATTCTCATCGGTTTTTAAAATTTCCAAAGTAGCATAATCAGCGAAAAACTCCCAGCACCATTTCCATTTGCCGCTTTTTGATTCGGAAACAATTTTGTCGCCTTCCAGTAAGGATACACACTTTTCGTGACCGGGATGGCCTGCGCCGCCATCGTCGCTTTTAAAAACCAGGTTCGGAACACCGCGAAAAGCTGAAGCTGCTGATTCGGGATAAATGCCCCAGGGTTCGCGTTTGAAGGTAATCCAGTCGTTGCCATCGCGGTCAATCATGCGCGAGAAACCGCCGCCTTCCCGGTCGAAATACCAGGTAATCTCTTTGGTTTCGATGACAAAATGGGGTTTGCCTTCGTAAATAGTTTCAGTAAAAACTGGCTTTTGTGATTGGTTTTTTGCTGAATTCAGAACAGGGAACGCTGAAATCAATACCATGAGAAAAAGGAAAATTCTAATATATTTCATCATCTATCTTTTTATTCTATTGTTCTGCCTTTCAGGCAGGGTATTTCATCGTTATCTCGTCTCCGCAGGTCGCTGACCTGCGGTTATGAAAGTTTTGCCTTTCAGGCAAGGTCTTACATTTCGCTCTTTCATGCCGCAGGTCGTTATCAATGTGGTTATGAAGATTTTGCCTTTCAGGCAATCAGTACATTGTTCTGTACTTTTAACACCGAAGGTGTTTTATTTTCATAACCATAGGTCAACGACCTATGGAAATTGAACACCGTGCAGCAACTGCCTGAAAGGCAGAACAAATCAATCTTTCAGGAAATATCGTTCATCAATTTCAATCCCATTTTCAATCAAAAACTCCCGATATTCTTCTTCAAAACTTACTTTTTTATGATGTTCCTTCTGGTTCATAATAATATCGATAATTACCTGCTTTTCTTTTAAATTATAGGTGAAAGCAGCAAAACTGATAGCCCAGCCTTTAAATTCAGGAAAGTTAGGATTGGTTGCCAGCCATTTGCTGGAATACTCTTTTAGCTCTTTCATAAAATCGGAAACGGCAAAAGTCGGATGAATATCAACCAAAAGATGGATGTGGTCAGGCATTCCACCAATACGGTACAATTTACTTTTTTTGTTGTTGACGATGCCCATAATATAGCCATACAATTCTTTTTCAAATTGTTCCGGAATGGTTTGTTTGCTTTCCTTCGTTCTGAATACGATGAGGTATAAAAGTCGTGTGTAACTCATGATTATATTTTTTAGCTCTTCATTTTATTTGTTGTCCTGCCTTTCAGGCAGGGTATTTCATCGCTATCTCGTCTCCGCAGGTCGCTGACCTACGGTTATGAAAGTGTTGCCTTTCAGGCAAGGTATTACATTTCGCTCTTTCATTCCGCAGGTCGTTATCAATGCGGTTATGAAGGTTTTGCCTTTCAGGCAAGTTATTACATTTCGCACTTTCATTCCGCAGGTCGCTGACCTACGGTTATGAAAGTATTGCCTTTCAGGCAATCTGCGCTTTGTTCTGTCCATTTCCGTAGGTCGCTGACCCACGGTTATGAAAGTACTGCCTTTCAGGCAATTGGCGTTGCGTTAAGTTCGTTTTAACACCGAAGGTGTTTTATTTTCATAACCTTAGGTCAGCGACCTAAGGCCTTTGAGCCGATGCTGCTTTTGCCTGAAAGGCAAGACATTTCATCATATTCTTACTTTTTATACTTCACCAGCACCATAAAGCCCGGGTACTGAATTTCGGTGCCATGTTGCATTTTTCCGCCGTAAAGCGGGGTTTTCCCGGTTTTCAGGCCGTTCATAGTCGATAAAAACCGCACATCGTCGTACTCCCGGCGGATGATGTGGTAGCAATATTTGCACGATTCGCGGTCGAGAATCAGGAAGTCGTTCAGGTAAACGCCATTGAGGTAGCCCGGCGACCAGGTTACGGCGGTTACCATAAATTTTTCGGCTTTGGCCAAACTGCCTTTTACATCGAAAGCTTCCACAAACTCCATTTCGCGGGTGGCCCAGCGGCGTGGCTGGTTGTAGGGTTTGCAAAGCTCAACCGAAAACGAACGCTGAAACTGAAGGTTTTCAACGGGTTGAGTCATGTAAATTATACCCTCGGAATTGGTTACGCGGGCGGCCAGTTGAAAAGGCCGGGGCTGGTCCGGTATCCATTCGGTATTCCAGGTAAATTCGCCCGTGGCTGATGTACCGATGTGGTTCACCAGTTCGCCGCGGTGGTAGTGGTAGTGCCACTGGGTGTAGCGCCCATCGCCTTCGTAGTTGATGTTTTCCATCAGTCCGAGGTATTCCACTTTGGTTACATTTCCTTTGGACTGAATGGCCAGTTGCACGCTGTCGCCCAGTTTATCGCCGGGTTTTACGCTTGAAATTGTGGCTTCGGTGTGCGGTTTCGAGGTTTTGTAATATACCCGCACCACCACGCCATACACCATATTTTGCGGCATTCCCCAGCGCTGTTTGCTATTGATGGTGAAGCGGAAACGGTTGTTTTTCGCGCCGCTGTTCAACTCGCTTAGCGGCAACTCAACTACCGGATAGTAGTGGTACAGGTATTCGCTTTGGGGTTGGGGGATGCTGTCGGCATCGGGGAAAGCGCGCCACTGCCCATTGTTGAATTTCACAGCAAGGCCGGTTGACCCATCGTGGCAAAGCATTCGCTCCACCAAAACCTCAGCGCGGATAGCCTCTTTCAAATCGACATCGTTGGGCAGGGTAAACCAGCCATCGGTCACAACTCCCGCAGGAAAAAGGTGTTCGCCCTTGCGGGTGGCATCATCGTAAAAACCATCGCCGCAAACGCGCACAAAGCTTTCGTTGCTGCCTTGCGGGGTGGCCCAGGTGTATTCGCGAAAAATATCGCCGGGCTTGGGTTGCGCTGCTGTAATCAGGGCACAAAACATTGCTACAAAAAAGTAAAATATTTTTCTCATGTCGTGTTGTTTTTCAACGCTGTGTTCCTCTGTGCATCCCTCTGTGCTACTCTGTGTTACAATTTTTATTTCACAGAGATTCACGGAGTATTTCACAGAGGTTCACGGAGCATTTTTTACTTTTTTGGCTGAATCACCTGGTTCACAAATACTTTAAATTCAGGAAACTGGTTGCTGAAACCGGGGGCGGTGAAAATGTCGAAATCACCGTCGCCTTCGAGGTCGGCCACAATGCCGTTGTAAATGCCCGAATCGCCCAGCACATATTCGTCCCAGTTGAGGTTATCGCCTTTGTTCAGGAAAATGCGGGCGCGTTTTTTCGTGGGATGTTCGGGAATTTCGCCGGTCACCACATCCACATCGCCATCCAAATCCATGTCGAACACCTGCAAGGTATGGCAATGTCGGTAATCGGGCGCAATCATATGCTCGGTCCAGCTTTCCTTCGGATTGGCGGCTTCGTACCAGGCAACAGGGTATCCATCCACATTGGCTTCGGAATGCGAGATGAAAACTTCGCACTTTTTGTCGTTGTTGATGTCGATGCAGAAGGTTTTAGTGCCGTTTTTACGCCATTCTAATATTGAATCATTTTGGTTGTGCCACTTTTCATTAATTACAAACAGGTTCCAGTTGACCGAGTTGTCGCCGGGATTTTCGAGCCAGTAGCCGCAGGTGGCTACGTCGATATCGCCATCGCCGTCGATGTCGCCCACATCCATGCCTTCGTGCAGGTTGGTAATTTTCATCGACACGTTTTTCACCCACACATCGGGCGATTCCATGCAGTGAATTTCGAGAATGTTGTGCCAGCCGTATGTGATGGTAACAATTTCGAGCTTGCCGTCGCCATTAAAATCGGCCAGTTCCACATCTTTCACAAATTCGGGATTGTTGCCGATGAAGTGCTTTGTCCAGGTTTTTGAGTCGCCGCCATTTTCGAACCAGAACATGCGGGCAGTGGTGTCTTTGCTGGTTTCGTCGGCCTCGAAAGCCAGAATGTCGATGTCGCCATCTCCGTCGATATCGCCGGCATCCATGTCGCCCGAACCGAACAGGTCGTTTTCTTCAATCACGTGTTTTGTCCAGGTTTTGCCCCCTTCCGAAGCCTCGTACCAGCCCAGCCAGCCGGGCGAAACCAGTCCGTAGGTGCGGCTCTGTTTCAGCACCACCAAATCCTGCAGGCCGTCTTTGTTGACATCGCACACGGTGCGGCCCCACCAGCCGAGGTAGTCGTTGGCAATGGTTACCTGTTCAAAACCCAGCGGGTTCTTTTTAACTTCGGTTTTGCAACCTGCCAAAATCAGAATGGCCAAAATTGCTGAAAATAAGAATGATAGGTTCATATTCATATAAATTTAATTATTAGTTTATTATCATTTTTTAATTCGAATAATTATGAATTTATCTCCGTGAAACTCTGTGTTTTACTCCGGACAACGCTGTTTAATAAATTGTATCACAGAGAACCAC
>JAJUGS010000401.1 GCA_029265875.1 Prolixibacteraceae bacterium | reverse complement strand
TGACCATCAGCTTACAAAATAAAAAATCAGGATCATGAGAAACTGGGTGATTTTCATCGTTATGATGGTTATTTCTGGTTGTGCCACAAAAAAAATGCAAACCAAATCTGCTGAAATCTGGTGGATAAATGGTTCGAAAGTGGATTGTTCAGGAGTTGGCCCCATGAAGTGTCTGCAAATTCATAAATCAGACACCCTTCAACCCGGAAACTGGCAGAATTTTTATACCGAAATAGAAGGATTCAACTTTCAGAACGGATATCTTTTTAAAGTAAAAGTAGCGGAAGAAAAAGTGAATCCCGCAAAAGTTCCGGCTGATGGTCCATCAAAAAAATACAAACTCATTGAAGTACTTGAGAAAAATCCCGACCCTCGTTTCGCATTACACGATCTCTGGGTTTTGGAAGCAATCAACGGTGAAACGGTCAAAAAGCCTGAAAACAATGACCAGCGGCCACTTCCTGCCATCGAAATTAACGTAACTGAAATGAAAATAATGGGTTCTGATGGATGTAACCGGTTAACCGGATCAATTACAAAGCTCGAAAATGGAGAAATTGAATTGGGCCCGGTTGCCCAAACCAAAAAACTTTGTTTGGATACCGATATTCCCGACAGATTTAATGCAGCATTTGCTCAAACAAAAAAGTACCATCGCGATGGCCTGCAACTGATTTTTTCAGATGAAACTGGTAAAGAGCTGCTGCGGTTTAAAAAGGTGGATTAATGCAGAAAACCGGATTCTTAAAGCCGGTTTTCTAAAGGGATTTCAACGTATAAGAGAGGGAATCAGTCATCTGACTGATTAAATAAATTAGTCATGATTCAAAGTTTAATTTTAAAAAATTTTACCCAATAATTATTTCTAAACCAACGAAACACTCATTTCGTCTAATAAAGAGTCAATTATTCACAACTAATATTTTCAGGAATTTATCGTTCAATGTAAATCAATAGTTTTGAAAAATTCGCTTTTGTAATTACTTCCCAATGGGCAGGTCAGTTTTTCTTCCAATAATATTTCTCCCAATTTTGTATATCCGGTTACAAACGCAGGATTCACCATAAATGACCGATGCACTTTTATCATTTGCCCTTTGTTAAAAATCTCTTCATAATAACCCAGGTTTTTCCCACTCATTATTTTTCGGCCTCCTGTAAGATAAAACTGAGTGCAATAACCATCTGCTTCGCACATAATCAGTTCATTGGTTTTTATAACGGTAACTCCTTTTGTATCACGAATAACCAGTTTGTTAAACTCACCATGATGATTTCCAATTAAATCAAGCAAAAAATTAAGGTTTTCAGAATTTCTGTTCAAATCATTTCGTGCACGATCCACAGCTTCAACGAGTTCATCAATTTTAACAGGTTTCAATAAATAGTCGGTTGCAGCAAATCTGAATGCTCTGATTGCATATTCAGAGTATGCAGTTACAAAAATTACCTTAAAAAGAAGTTTCTTGAATAATTGCAATAAATCGAAGCCATTTCCATCTGGCATTTCGATATCCAGGAAAACAATCTGTGGTTTATGGGTAATTATCGCCTGATAAGCAGATTTAACAGCATCACATTCAGCTACAATTTTCAACTCGGGGCAATAATCATTGATATAGGTTGTTAGTGCAACCCTCGAAGGTATTTCGTCATCTACAACTATTACAGGAATCTGTTCTGAAATCATAACATCTGGTTTTTGATAAATATAACAATTTTATCAAAACTTAAGCTCATCGACTCATTTTCAATGGTATATCTATTATCACACGTGTACCTGTTTCAACCGAATCC
The DNA here is from genome assembly GCA_029265875.1 of Prolixibacteraceae bacterium. Taxonomy (GTDB): domain Bacteria; phylum Bacteroidota; class Bacteroidia; order Bacteroidales; family Prolixibacteraceae; genus Draconibacterium. The sequence continues at coordinate 269 of JAJUGS010000401.1, read as the reverse complement.
GGCTTCAGATCAGAAAACAGCACCTGGTAATTTTTTTTATATAAATAATTCGCAATTTTTAAACGTTCAAGCACAATTCCGATACCCTTTGATGTTTTGCCCGGCATTTGGTGTTTTAGTTGCTCTGCCAGTTTTCTGCCGACACCGTCGTCCTCAACAACTGCTTTTAAACCTCCATCTTCCTGGTAAAAAACAATCCTGATAAATCCTTTTCTGCCTTCCAGTCCGCGCACACCATGCCAGACAGCATTTTCAATAAAAGGCTGCAC
>JAJUGS010000123.1 GCA_029265875.1 Prolixibacteraceae bacterium | reverse complement strand
GCAGGCCTGAGAAGTGAATGGGTGAATGAGTGATTGAGTGATTGAGTGATTGAGTGATTGAGTAACTGAGGTTAAAGCGTTAGGATTAAGCGTATGATTTCAGTTACAATACTGACATCTTTGAATATCATCTAATAATCTGGTTAAGCCTGTTATCATGACAAAACTTGCTGATTTAACGACCGAGGAATTCAAAAAAATTCTGAGCGAATTTTATGCAGTTCCTGAAAAAAGGAATAAAATGACACAGGAGGAAGTGTTAGACCTGGCGAAAAGGCTGAATAATAAAATCAATGTTCCGCTGGTTGATGAGTCAGGCGAAGAAAAAATCCTGGTGAAAATTATCCTGAAAATTGACACTTTTTTGTACGATCATTTACCAAACGAATTTTATGACCTGGTTCGCGACCCGGACAAAGGAATTGATGAAACCGAAGCCAAAAGGCTGGTGAGAAGGTTGACAAAACTGGCCAACGAAAAGATCGATATTCCCTATTTGCCCGAAGCAGCAGAACACATTGCCATTAAGTTTGTAATCGGGTTGATTGTGAAAGCATCACGTAAAGCTTTCAGTTTTGCACAAGTCAGGGAAGATTCTGATAAAATGGTGGTTACAGCATTGGCTGACGATGTGGAAACATTGGTGGCCTGACACAAAAAATCCATTCGCTGATACAGTGAATGGATTTTTCTTTTTTTATGAGCAAATACTATAATTTAAACGACAACCCTATACCGAACATTTCCATAAACTGAACCATTGGAGCAGCGTGTCCGGTGTCGGTGTTCAGAATTTTTACATCATCATCGTAAATCAGTTGCGTAATTAAATTAGCCGAGAGCCATTCATTTACCTTCATATTCAGCATAAAATTCCAGTCAACATCAATATTTTGCGGATTATGCAAATAATTGGAGAATAAATCGAGTTTGGTTTGCGCAGTAACATTCTTCACCACTTCCTTCTTAACAGCCAACCTGATGCTTCCCCCCATTTCGCTTCTGAGCTTTTTTCCCGGATCGACCCCAAAACCGCCGGCAGCAGAAAGATTGTTGTCGCCAACAATTGTAAATTTACCCGTTAACGGCGAAATAAACACCGAAATGTAATCTTTCTTAAAATCCATACCCAAAGCCACATTTATGTAAGCCGGGGCCAAAAACTTCGATATATAGGAATCGCCATCGTTACGTGGGAAATTATAACCCGGCGCAAACTGCGACTTAAAACTGATCAGTCCGGCATAATTCCAGTTTCCTCCGGTTTTGTAGCCCAATTTTGAATTCAGTTCAATCCTGTCTGTTGACTTTCGCAAATCTTCTTTGTTGTTTTTCAGAAAACCATAACCAAGATCAAGGTAATTATCCCACGATAAACTGTCTTTTTTATAGTTTACCTGGTAGTTCATTAAAAATACGCCCGACATTGAACTTTCGCCCCCGGCAGCCCAGTTTGTTAACGAAACCTGCGAAAAATTGGCACTGAAAACCCCACTGCGTTTCCAGTATTTTACCGTATCGGCATTTCCCTGTGCCAATAGCAACGAAGGGATAGTTAGTAATAGAAAAGTAATTCTTTTCATTTTTATTTAGTTAAAAGATTATTATTCTTGATATTTTTAAAGAAAACAACCTTTCCTCTAAATAGTTTAATTATTACAGGTTGAAAACCTGATCCAAAATCGAGGTATTTTTATTTAACTTCTAAATGTTGAATAAAAAACTCCATCATCCGCTCGGTTGAAACAGCCGTATGGCCTTTGTCGGGGCCAACCTGCACCTCGAAACTTTTTCCGGCTTTTTGCAGAGCGTTTATCAATTGCAGCGAGTTCGAAGGATGTACATTATTATCGGCGGTTCCGTAATAAACCATCAGTTTGCCTTTTAATTCCGGTGCGTATTTCATCACACTTGTAAGTTCATAACCTTCAGGATTTTCACTGAGCAGATTCATGTAACGTTCGGTGTAAATATTGTCGTAGTTGCGCCAGTCCATCACGCCAGAATTGGCAACAGCCGCACTGAAGACATCAGGAAAACGCAAAAGACACATTGCTGAAGTGGTTCCGCCAAAAGATGTTCCGAAAATCCCTACTTTGGTTTTATCCACATACGGACGGTCAAACAACGATTTCACACCCGCTGCAAAGTCTTCCATTTCGGCAAAACCCAGTTTGCCATAAATCTGGTCCATGATGGCTTTTCCTTTTCCGCCCACATTGCGTCCATCAACCGAAACCACCAGAAATCCGAATTCAGTCAGCGGGCTTGGCGTTACAAATGTTTCACGAAACTCATTGGTTTCAGGCCCACCATAATTGCTTACCAAAACCGGGTATTTCTTATTTGGGTCGAAATTGGAAGGGAAATGCAGCAATCCGTGAAGTTTTGTTTTTCCATCGACAGCAGTATAGGTAAAAGCTTCCACTTTTTTCAATCCCAGTTCGTTGAATTGGGTCATGTCTGATTCAGCCAGTCTGGCAACTAATTGTCCCTTACTATCAAGAAGCTGCGTAAATGGCGGAATATCGTGGGTTTGGGCCACGTCAACAATGTACTTTCCATCGGGCGAAATTTCAACGGTGTGGTTGAAAGCCGGATCGGTTAATCTGATATCTCCGGTGCCATCGAGTTTCACGCGGTGTAATTGCAGTTTCATGTGGTTGTCGGCACTGCGGGCCATGTAATGAAGGGTTCCGGCTTTTTCATCAATTTTCACAATTCCGGCCACTTCAAACGGGTGATTCGTTAGTGTGGCAAGTTGCTTCCCACTCAAGTCGTACAGTTTGTAGTTTTTAAATCCTGTTTGTTCCGAAGTCCAGACAAACCGGTAATTATCTGATAAAAATCTGAATTCAGGTGAGTTGGTTGTGTAGCTTGGCAACCATTCTTCCCGTACCACCACCCGGCATTTGCCTGTTTCAGGGCTGGCAGCCACCCACTCCATAATGTTTTGTTTGCGGTTAGTACGGTGAAACAACAATTCAGTTCCATTGGGTGACCATTGAATATCGTAAATATAATGGCCGGTTGACTCGTCGGTAAAAGGCTGACCATCGCGAACATCAACTGTAACAGTCTTTTTCGAATTTACATCATAAATCATCAATCCTACCTCCGGATTAACGGCACCCACTTTTGTATAGGGTTCAACTTCCAATGAATCATAGAGTTCGGTTTGTTTATACTGTAAATAATAATCGCGTACCTGGGTATAATCGAATTGATAAAAAGCCAGTTTTTTACTGTCGGGCGACCACCACATGGCAGTTGTTTGCGCCAGTTCTTCGCCATAAACCCAGGTTGCAGAGCCGTATTTAATACGTTTTACTTCAGATCCATCAATTGTTACAGCAATTTCGTTTTCACCGTTGGTGCCTGTAATAAAAACATTACCATTCCGATAAATAGCCCTGCTTTTTCCATCGGGTGCATCGGCAAAAGTAAACTGCCGGCCACGCTCGGGGCGGTTGCCGTACATCCGGCGGTAACGTGTCATCGGCGATTCTTCTTTTTCAGCTTCACCTAAAACAATGGCTTTTTTCTTTTTCAGGTCGAACTGCATTTTCTTACCCCCCGAGTTGTAGGTAAACGACTTTCCATCATCAGCCCATTTAACACTGATTTGTCCGGGTTTTACCGAACTTCTGATTTGCGGTGAAACAGCCTTGTATCTTTCGTAGCCCGGCATTTCTTTAATCCATTGCTGGGCCGTTGATGTAATTGTCAGTATATTAAAAAGACAAATAAAAATTGATACCGAAAAAAAACTTAACTTGTTTATCATGTTTTTAGTTTAAAAAAAGAAGCTAAACTTAACCGCGCAAGCCGACAATTCAAAGCATAATACGAAATATTTATACATTAGAGGTACATTTTAAAATTTCACACGATGAAAAAACAATCTATAACACTGTTAATCATTGTATTTATGACGGTAAATTTATTAGCTCAGGATGATAAATACCTGTGGCTCGAAGATGTTGAAAACCCAAAAGCGCTTGAATGGGTGGACGGTTGGAATAAAAAATCGCTTGCCGAAATTAAGGGCAACAAAAATTACCAGGATATTTACAGGAAGAACCTTGAAATATACAATTCCGATGAGAGAATCGCCGATCCGCAGATGATTGGTGAATTCATTTACAATTTCTGGCAGGACAAAACCCACGAGCGCGGTATCTGGAGGCGTACAACCCTGAAAAGTTATTTAACCGGGGTACCTGAATGGGAAACTTTGCTCGACATTGATAAACTTTCGGAAAAAGACGGTATAAAATGGGTGTACAAAGGAGCCAGCGGTTTATACCCCGATTATAAACGTTTTATGGTCAGTCTTTCAAAAGGTGGCGGCGATGCTGTTATCTGGAAGGAATTTGATGTGGTGGGCAAAACGTTTGTTCAGGGAGGATTTGAATTGCCTGAAGCCAAAGGAAGCGTTAGCTGGGTTGATGAAAACACTCTTTTTGTTTCGACTGATTTTGGAAACGGAATGACAACTTCGGGATACCCGAAAGAGGTAAGACTCTGGAAAAGAGGGACTCCTCTCAGTGAAGCTGAGCAAGTATTTGAAGGAAAAGAAACCGATATGAGTGTAAGTGCGTTTGCTTATCAAACCAAAACAAAAACCTACAAAGTTGTCTCAAAAAGAACGTCTTTTTACACCGGTAACATATTCCTCCTGGAGAATGCACAACTGAAAAAGGCTGAGTTGCCTGAAGATATTGAATTAGCAGCCATTTTAAACAACCAGGTGATTCTTCAACTCAAATCGGACTGGGAAACCGGCGGAAAAACCTGGAAACAGGGATCGGTTGTGAGTATTGATTACAATGATTTGATTCAGGATAAAATAAACCTGAAACTCGTTGTTTTGCCAGATGACCGGTCGAGTGTTACTTCGGTGGCTGTAACTAAAAACGCGCTGGTGGTTAACATGCTGAACAACGTAAAAAGCGAGTTGTACAAATTCACACTGAAAAACGAATGGCAAAAAGAATTGATTAAAACACCTGAACTTGGCAACATTACAATGGGTTCAACCGATGATGAGAGTGAAAATTACTTCTTTTATTTTACCAATTTTCTCGAACCCTCTACGCTGTATTTGGGCAACTCGGCAAATGGTGAAATCAAAAAAATTAAATCACTTCCTGCTTATTTTCCAACCGATAAGTATAAAGTTTTGCAATTTGAGGCAATTTCGAAAGATGGGACCAAAATCCCGTATTTCGTGGTTGGCTCAAAAAATATAAATGATGGTAACAACCCTACCCTGCTTTATGCATACGGCGGCTTTGAAATTCCACAATTACCCAGCTACAATGCGGTGATGGGCAATGCCTGGCTTGAAAAAGGCGGCGTTTATGTATTGGCCAATATTCGTGGTGGCGGCGAGTTTGGGCCCAAATGGCACCAGGCCGGACTAAAAGAAAATCGGCAGCGTGTTTACGACGATTTTCATGCTGTTGCAGCGAACCTCGTTGAACGAAAAATAACCAAACCATCAAAGTTAGGTATTTTTGGTGGCAGCAATGGCGGCTTGCTGGTTGGCGTGGCTTATACTCAACGACCTGATTTATATGGAGCTGTGGTTTGCGCAGTACCATTATTCGACATGAAACGTTACAACAAACTTTTAGCAGGTGCCAGTTGGATGGCTGAATATGGAAATCCTGATATTCCGGAAGAATGGGAATACATTCGCAAATATTCCCCCTATCAGAATATAAAACCAGGCATGAAATACCCCGAGGTATTCTTTACCACTTCCACCCGCGATGACAGGGTTCATCCGGCACATGCGCGAAAAGCTGTCGCAAAAATGGATGAATCAGGATACAAGGTTTATTATTTCGAAAACACGGAAGGTGGCCATGCCGGCGCTTCAACCAACGAGCAAAGGGCACAGATGTACGCGTTGATTTATACCTATCTGAATATGAAATTAATGAACGAACAATAGGTTATTTGAACGAACTTATTTAAAATGTCAAGGTAAACCTTTCTGCTGTTAAATGAATAGCCGATAAAATAAAACAAAAGATTTTAATTATCAGTCAATTAGTAAACTTTTCAAATACAGAACCGTTAATATTAAACAAATGAATAATAAAATGAAAATATTTAAGCTATTTGGAATGCTGCTGATTGCAGCCACAATTTTTTCATCGTGTAAAAAAGAAGATGAAGGTACTCCCAACCAAATAACAAAAACCTATGAGTACAGCCAGATTTTGAGAGGCTCGAAAAATATCAACGGAACGATTACTGATCTTCCGATTCTGACTTTGGCTAACATAATTGGTGAAGATGCAGCGAAAAACTTTAAAAGTGCAGAAATGCAAATTGCAAGTTGCTATATTGTAATTGATGGCTTGGACCAGATTACGGCCCCTGATGGTGCGGCAACACTGAAAAACTTTACGGTTCAGGTTGGATCACATCCTGCCATTGTATTAGGAGACTGCAAAGTCCAACCACAATTACAAAACGAATTTGGGTCAGAGGTAGCTCAGTCGACCACAAAATTTATCAATATCATTACTGATATTTTTACGGATCTGACATCCGGAAGCAAAAGTGCACAAATTAAAGTATCTTTTACACCCAATGTTGATATTTCAGCAGCAAATAACTTGCGCATTAAAATAGTGATTGGTGGTACATATCATTATGTTGTGTACGATTGAAATGTAGAAAATTAAGGCCGATTTAAGCCATAAATAATCAGGTAAAATCTCTGTTAGAGTATTTTACCTGATTATTTTTAGAAAAGGCAAAAAAATTACAATCTGCCATTTTTGAATGCGCCTGAAACAACGAAGTTGTGCAATCCTATAACTTAAATGATGCTTTCTCAAATTTTACCGGACAAATGAAAACACAAATCAACCGGTTTCTGCGCGGAAAAATTGTGTTGCTGTTATTTATCATCAGCAGCAGCCTTTATTTTCTGATGCTTTTTGTTACTATTCCGCACCTGCAAAGAATGACAAGGGGAATCAGAATACTTGATATGATGCCGGCTGGTTATGATTTGGCTTACGTTGAAAAAATGATGGAAGCGCTTGGCGAAACCGGGCGTCATTATTACCTTTTTCGTCAGCTCCCAATCGATTTGGTTTTTCCAATCTTTTTTGCTGCCAGTAGCTGTTTAATAATGGCCTGGTTCCTGAAAAAACTTAATCAGCTTGATTCCAAATGGTTTATTGTTTGTTACCTGCCATTTTTTGCAGGCTTTTTTGATTATGCCGAGAATTTTTCAATTATTTCCTTAATCAACAATTATCCTGAAATTAACAAAAATAGTGTTCTGGTCTCCAACCTGTTTTCGATTCTGAAAAGTTCTTTCACCACAATTGCTCTTACTGTTTTGATGGTCATTTTGCTTGTCTGTTTATTCAAGTGGATTTTTAATCGAAACTGATTATCTTTCGCCAATAATTCAACTAAACCTGTATAATGAAAAAACTGATTTTTGTATTGCCATTCATTTTTACTACCATTTTTCTGAATGCACAAACCACACTTGAAGAAATCATCGGTGATATGAAATTACCGCATGAAGGAATTCCGAATGGTGTTCCTGCATCATATAACTGGCAGGCCAAACCAAGGCCAGGTGCTGTTGAGCCGCCATCAGGATGGACTGCAGCTATAGCATGGGGGCAGGTGTATGAATGGGCAGGAGGCAATAATGCCACCAATACCCGTATTCAGATTAAAGATCTGGCTTTATATTACCTGAGCAAAAAGGACAACAAATGGCATTTGCTGCAGTCAAATATCCGGGTTTCAGGTGCCAATTACCGCGAAGACTTTGCAGGAGATGTAAATAAACCTGCTGATATCAGAGTTGAATCAGATGGCAGTATATCAACCACTTGTGGCGGAGGCTATAACTTTCATTTCTGGCCTTCATCAGGCCGGTCAAAGTTTCCGGCCAACGAGGTTGCAGGATGCTTTGTAACAGTGAAAGCCAGGCTGATTGTAGGCGACAAAACAAAGCCCGATGACCGGGACAAAGCAAAATACCTGATGAGCGTTGGTGGCGATTGGTGGCAATCATTAACTGCACCGTGGGATAATTTCAAAACAAACGCTGATATGGGGATCGGTCGTTTCAGATTCATTACCAACGAATGGAAATCGTTTAACATGTATTCTGTTCCGGCTGATACAATCAGAAATAACCCGCCACCTTTTACGGCGTTAACCACCGGAATTAACGATTTGAAGGAAACCGGTAAAATTGATTTAAAGATTTTGCCTGAAAACAACTTGTTCAACATCCAGTTTTCGCTTGCAAAAAATGATAACATTCAGCTTTCTCTTTTTGATTTAACCGGCAGAATGATTGAAACAATCTTTCACAGTAATGCCAATAAAGGTTTAAATAACCTGTTTATGAATAAACCACAGGTACCGGGAATTTATATTGTGAAACTATATGCTGAAAATCAATCAGTTTCCGGAAAAATTTATGTCAGGTAGATTTTTATGAATCCGCGTTTTACTAATTTTTTTTATCCTCTGAAAACTCACTGGTAACCGTGTTATGAAGATTGGATTTGAATGCGTTAATGTATTGTGTGAAAACTTCTTTGATTGAATTGTAGTTTTTATTTACAAGCGCAGTAATTCCGAATTGAATGCCCAACCCGATTATTTTAAGAAACGGATTCTGTGATTTTCCGACAATCAGTTTTTTTGTCAATAACCCCGAGGTATAACTGGCGGCAGTATTGATAAAATCATTTTTCAGCGTTTCGGATGAAACAATATCTTTTACAACCGATCGCAGAATATTGGAAGGTTTTAAATATTCATACGTAACTTTTAACTGTGCTTTCAATACTTTGCCTTCGGCTTCCTGTTTGATTTCAAGTTCCCTGATTTCTTCGCGCAGGCTATCAATGGTATATTGTTTTCCCATACCCGATTTACTAATTCAACATATTATTAATCAACGAATTATTTAGCGGCTTCTTAATCCATTTATCTTTGAAAAAATAAAGAATCAGTCCGGCCAGACCGTAAAATCCCGCAACAATCAAAAAACCCAGGTAGGTTTTTCCAACCAAATCGCCCACCAGCAATGCAATTCCAAAATTCAGGGTTATAAAAAACAGGACCAGGGCGATTACGACAGTTGCCCATGCCACCATCGACGAAACGCCGTCGGCCACTTTATCCACTGTTTTCAGTTTAATTAACTCAATATTGGTTTTGCCAAACGTTTCGGCACTTGTAATCAGTTCATCCAGAACTTTATATTTTTCTTCCATTTGATTTTATGTTGAATTTTAACTGCAAACTAATTTGGATAACTTTGGATTGAAAACAAATACAGGTAATTTCAAACTATTTGTTTAAAACTACCTGTATTCGTACACAAGCCATTTTCAGGCTGTTTCTTCCTTGATTTCTTCCTTGGCTTTACCAACCTTTTCAGAAACATGATCAATGAACTCATCAAACTTTTCTTTCAGGTCATCCATGTATTCTTCTCCCTTGCTTGCAATTTTCCTGCGGGTATTGGCTCCGGAATCCGGTGCAAAAAGAATACCTAGAATTGCCCCGGCTGCCAAGCCGGCCAAAACGCCTAATACTACTTTTCCTGAATTCATAGCTTTAAATTTTAGTTGATTAAATTTAGCTTATTTACCCGACTTTCAGACTTTTTTTCGGTTAAAAAATATTTCAGGCAACTATCCTTAGAGAATTTTCATCTATAACTGTATTAATTTCGGGCGGATAAAACTGATTCATCATAAGTGAATTTTTCAACCTGAAAAGCTTTATGTATTTTTGAACCTTTAAATAAAGTACAATGAGAGAATTTTTTGGAAAACTGATTTTTGTATTAAGTATTATAACACCGCTTTTTCTTTACTCATGTTTGACCACCGACGATGTACCAACCAGAACAGCCGCTGATGAAAAGGAAGAAATCGACACGGTGATTGCAAGGTTAGAAAAAGGTGGTTACAATGTGGATACAACTGCTTTAGGTTCATTTTATGTAATTAATAAACCTGGCACAGGCGATTTCCCGCAATCGGGTGATACTGTGAAGTTAATCTATACTGGCTTTTTTTTGGATGGCAGCGTTTTTGATTCATCAATTAACCAAAATAATCCTGACAGTCTGTACGAGGTGATTTTTATGAAAACACCTTTGATCACCGGGTTTAATGAAGCGATTTCGATGATGAATAAAGGGGCCGATATTGACTTTATTATTCCTTCAGATTTAGCGTATGGTTCAACGGGGTATTTTGAAATAAAACCTTATACACCTTTAGGCTTTAATATTAAAATGAGATATATCGGTAAAGTTCACTAAAATATAATGGGAATTAAGTACCTGCATTATTGAATTATTTCAGAAAAACTGTTTTCTTTTCTTTATCACTGATTACACAGGCTTCCAATATTTTTAAAACTTCAATTGCTTCTTCGGGTTTAACGAGCAAATCCGCGCCGTTTCTAATAGCTTCAAAAACATTGTTGTAAAATGCATGATAATTACCGGCAACTGTTTCAATTTTTTCTTCTGACGATTTCCCGTTTTCGGTATAATAAAGTGTTCCCCAGAACGGTAAAGGTTCTTTGCCCCACTCCTCTCCAACGGGCAAGTTTCCGGATTTCAGCAATTCTTCCTGCGGATCGATTCCTGATTTAAAAAACGAACCCTTTTCACCATGAATGATGTATCGTGGCCCGGGTGTATGAACCAGGTAGCTGCATTTCAAAATGGCAGAAAAACCCCCGTATTCAAGCCTGATGTCGTAATAATCGCGCACAGCTCCTCCTTTTCTGACTGTTTTCAGATGAGCTGTTACTGCATGTGGTTTACCAAACAAAACAAAAGCCTGGTCAACCATGTGTGAGCCTAAATTGTAAAGAACGCCGGTAAATTCGCCGGCTTCTTCCTTCCAGGTATTCTGGGTAATTGCGGTTCGATATCGGTCGTAGTGCGATTCAAACTCAACCAGCCTCCCTAATTTGCCCCCCGCCAGTATATTTTTCACGGTTAAGAAATCATTATCCCAGCGCCGGTTCTGAAAAACCGTAAAAACCTTTTGATTTTCTTTTGAAAGTCTGAGTAATTCAATGGCGTCCACACTCCGTAAAGTCACAGGTTTTTCAACAATGATATGTTTACCGGCATTTAGTGCAGCCGCAGCCATTTCGTAATGAAATTCATCGGGTGTGTTCACAACAACCAGTTCAACATCCTGATCGTTAAGTATTTCTTCATATGTCCGCACAATTTTAGCACCCGGAAACATTGCACGCGAGATATTCTTTGAACGTTCTAAAATACTGACAACTTCAAACCCCGGATTTGTTTTCAGAAAGGGTCCGTGAAAAACCAAACCCGACATTCCAAACGAGGTAATTGCTGTTTTTATCGTTGGTTTCATGATTAAATTTGCTTATTCATGTTGAAGAACATCAAAAATAAATGAATTTGATGTACAAGGGACATTTCACCAAATGATAATTGATGTAAATTCGAATTTGAAAAAACGTACGTAAAAAATTATCAAATGGAAAGACTTGTCAACAATTATCTGAGTACCTTTTCATGTTACAATCTCGAAACAGGGGATTTTCCCGGTCCGGTGGTAACTATATCACGACAGGCTGGTTGTTCTGCTCAGCGATTGGCCATCAAACTTTCTAAAATTCTTACCGGTTATAGCTATATGTCTGAAACAAAAACCGATGCTGAATGGGAATGGGTGGATAAAAACGTTTTTACCAAAATGGTTAACCAGATGATAAAGGAAATCGAACGTGGCCAATTTGACGATAAAGAAGAGGCTATTATCATGATGAAAGAGGTTTCCCGTGCCTTTTCAGAAGAAACCATATACGACATTTCAGATAATAAACTGATTCAGATTCTGAAAGGAATCATTTGCAGGTTAGCATATGAAGGAAGAAAAATAATAGTTGGAAGATCAGCAGGAGTGATTCTTAAAAACGTACCCAGCAAACTGAATATCAGACTGGAAGCTCCCACGGAATGGAGAATAAACCGCATCATGCAAATCAACGATTTCAGTAAAGCCAAGGCTGAAGAATATATTGAGCGAATGGATGCCAGACGCGATTCGTTTATTGAAAGAATAATTGGCAGAAAAGCCGAAAACAACGATTTCGATGTTATATTTAACTATGCTACCCTCGAAGATGACGAAATTGTAGATGCTGTTGTTAACATTTTGAGAAATAAACAAATTGTGTCGCCATTCTCAGGATATTAATGCGCTTTTATTGTTTTCAAAACCATCATCTCACCTTACAGGCCTTCCAAATCGGGAGGCTTTTTTTTTTAATACATTACTGAATATTTGAGTTGAAACATCGGCAAACCCTAAACTCGGCAAAAATTTAGTGTCACATTTTTTATCGAAATCATAAAAAAAATTCACAATACATCTATTTTATCTGACAAATAGTGTTTTAATTTGTATAAGGAAGTATAAATGTTTTACTGTTAGTGATTTATAATTACTTTTTTATTGTATAAAAACTTAACTTAAAAAATCAGCACGAATGAAACAACTTAGGCTTCTATTGTTTTAATTATTTACTATTTATTATCGTTTAT
>JAJUGS010000354.1 GCA_029265875.1 Prolixibacteraceae bacterium | reverse complement strand
GATCAGCTTCGTAGTAGTTTGTTTTTGCCGGGTATATCTGGTTCTGCGCCCAGCCTGTCATCGGGTCAGCATCGGGATTTACCTGGATAATGGCGAGTGCGCCTGCTTTTTCAAGTTTTTCGGTTTTACCCCTTTCAATCGTGTAGCGGGCATACATATCTTCGGGAAGAAACTTTTTGTAGGCCACCGAAGCAGTGTCGCGGTGACCGGGAAAACCTGTCAGTATCACCACTATTTTTCCTTTCAGGTTGACTTTTGCCAGATCGCTGTATCCTTTTTCGGTATTTTCAAAACCATATCCGGCAAAAACGACGGGGGCTTTCGCGGTTTGCCCCACCACTCCTGTACGCACAAAAAAGTCGGTTTTGTAACCGAAGTTCACTGCATATTCGCTGCCGGCATTTGATGAAATCACCGAGAAAGTTTGTTCTTCACCCGGCTGATATTCAATCAGGCTGAAATTCTGAAAATAAGTTTTTGTACCTGACCCTGTTTCGGGCATGATCCTGCGGCGACCTGACGTTGTTGGCATGGCCACATCGCCAAAAGGCTGTATTCCGTAAACCTGAAACATAGATGCAATGTAGTCGGCAGCCATGTATTCTCCGCGTGTTCCCACCGCACGGCCCTCGGTCCAGTCCGAGGCCAGAAAATTCAACTGGCCTTTTACTGCATCCACGGTGATGGCTTCCAGTCCTTTCTCTTTTTCGGTTTGTGCCATCAATCCAAACCCTGCTATCAGAAACGTAATAATCAGTGCAAATTTCCCCATTGTTCGATTTTTAAGATTTTTATTTTAACGCTTGTTGTATTGTCTGTTTAATCAGTATTTCATTTTAAAATAAATTACGGATGGTTGGTTAGACATTATTATTCTTTCAGGGATTAATGCTTTGTAATATTAATTTTTTAAAGCAAATATTTTATCAATTGTCACTTAAACCTGGAAATTTTATCATAGAATCCGGTAAAAAATTCAGATTGCTTCGTAAAATGCTCAATGACAGATTTTTTTCATTTCGACGAAGGAGAAATCTGCCTGTTTGAAGAGATTTAGCTACGCTGATTTTCAAATCACCTCACTCACCCCATAAAATGACAGCTTTGATGAGGATTTCTGTCATTCACTCATTATTGCCATTCTTAAAAATAGATGAACCCTTGCAATGACAAGGTATTCATAACTTTTGGAAGTGAAGCAATCTATTCAGATTACTTTTCTTTTACCGGACATTATTGATTCGATTTTCCAAAAAATATTATTGTCAAATGAGGTTATAAAACATATTGTTTCAGGTAACCCTGCAACTTTAACTCAGTATAATCAAACAGTATCAGTACTATAAAAACCAAAAAATCAAATATCATGAAAACTGATCAGATCATACGGGTTAGCGGGGCCATCATCAAGGAAGAATCGATCGTACCGGTTACCGCCCATATTGCGTCCCACACAGTTGTGGCAGAAGCCGACAAGCCCTACTCCGATTATTATGGAGTTGCACCATTTAACATGCCGGTAAAGCCCAATTCCATTTTCCTTTTTACGACAGAATATTACACGCTGGAAGAAGTACTCAGGTTTGCACGACTGATCGATTTGTGTTGCACACAACAACTCAATCTCGCGGTTTCGGTGCTGAATTTTGGCAATGAACAATATCCGGCGATCCGGGTGAAGAATTTTCCTGATTATAAAATGATTGGTAAACTTCAGGAATGTCTTGCTGAAAAAGGTGTGATTTTTGCCAGGAAAGTGTCACTTGCCAATAAGGCAATCATCCGGACCAACAAATGTTTTGCACTCGAACCAATTGATGAAAACCTGTATCTTGATCACCGGCAGCACAAAACGGGGTATGTCGCACTTAAAAATCTCATCAGCAACGAGTATTTTCATGAAGTCATCAATACTATCAGGAATAATACCAACTGCCCGTTATTTAACGCAGCGCGCGGAGCCATTCTTTTTGGAGATGTGATTACCGACATCATCAGGGTTTATTCCGTTCACATCGGGATTGACATGCTAAAACTGATCCAGAAACATTTTGAAAAATAAGCGATTTGTTCCTGTTGATTTTTCACTTTTCTCCATTGTGCTCAAAACTACAGGTAAGGATTATAATGAGGAGGGATGGGCTGCAGTAATTGCATCCCATCCCTCCCCTCTTTTTCAATATTGTCAATCTGAACACTGGCAAAAAAAATCTTTACAATCGGTCCTGCTTTTGTTTTGATTTTATTTCATTTTTTCTTCCACCTCTGCCAGCCGTTTCTTCACCTCCTCATCACCTGGTTTCAGTTCAAGTGCCTTTTTATACCAGAAACGAGCCACATTATAATTCCCGGTTTCAAATGCAGTTGCAGCCTTTTTCACGTCGGCTTCAAACTGCTGTCCCGACTGCCCTGCCAATCTTTCAGCAATCTTTTTTTCAATTTCAGCAATCTGGTCTTTCGGGTATTTTTCTGCGGCTTTCACACCCAGAGCCCGATTGTACCAGCCACGCGAAACGGCCAGCTGGTTGTCGCGGAAAGTGGAATCGGCCAGGTCGATGTAACGCTGGTAATCGCGGTCAAGCTGACTGAGCAGCAGGCCACCGATCAGCCGGTTAATTTCGTCGATCCGCTGTTTGGGATAAGCTTCCGCAGGTTTAACATCCAGGGCACGGTAATACCAGCCACGCGAAATATTGTATTCTTTTGTATCAAAGAAATTATCGGCTTGCCGGATATAATTATCATACAAACTGTTGAGCTCCGAATCGCTGGCAACCCCCCGGGCTTCAATTTCCTGGTTCAGTTTGGCCAGTTCGTCGGTGCGGCGTTGCAAATCTTCCGCTTTTTGTTTTTCAGCCAGTATTTTTTGCTGTTCCTTATTCAGAATATCCTCAATTTTTGCAATTTGTGATTTCGGATATTGTTCTGATGGTTTCACTTCCAGCGCTTTGTTGTATTCATCTTTTGCCTGCAGGTATTTCTCTGTTTTGAAGAATCCATCGGCAGCGACCACAATCACCCGGTATTTTTCATCAATTGCCTGTTGCTCCATAATTTTGTCAATTTCAGCAATCTTATCTTTCGGATAGGATTCGCCGGGTTTTAATTGCAGGGCAGCGGTGTATTTTTCTTTTGAATCATTGTAAACCTTGGTAGTAAAAAACCTGTCGGCCTGTTGAATCAGATTGGCATAATTCCGGTCAAGCAGTTCCTGCTCTTTCCTTGCCTGGTCAAGTGCTGCCAACGTTTTGCCAATTTCGTCAATTCTTTGCTGCGGATAGGTTTCGCCAGGTTTTACTGCCAGCGCGTTGCGGTATTCAGTGCGCGCATTTTCGTAGTTCTTT